>CAIYOB010001301.1 GCA_903927685.1 uncultured Planctomycetaceae bacterium | reverse complement strand
GCGGGCGGTGACAGCTCGCTGGAAAATCCTCCCCGTCACGGACCGGAACCACTTCCGGTCCGTTTCTTTTTGGGCGAGGTTCACCGGATAGGTCGGGGTAGACTGCCTCCGCTCGCCATGTCCCGCGCGTGGTAGCTGCTGCGGACAAAGGGGCCGCTGGCGACCTGTTCAAAGCCCAGGGCCTTGGCGGCACGAGCCAGTTCGTCAAACTCGTCGGGGTGCAGGTAGCGAACAACCGGCAGGTAGCGGCTGGTGTCGGGCTGCAGGTACTGGCCCAAGGTCAGGAAGTCGACGCCGTGGTCGCGGAGATCGGCCAGGACGTCCAGGATCTCTTCCGGCGTCTCGCCCACGCCCAGCATCAAGCCGCTCTTGGTCTTGATTGCAGGATTCCACTGCTTCACTCGCCGCAACAACTCCAACGTCCAACGATAATCCGACTTGGGGCCCCGCAGTCGGCGATACAGCCGCGGGACCGTCTCGGTGTTGTGATTGAAAACCTCCGGCGCCGCTGCGACGACACGTTCCAGGGCGGCCGGCGTGTCGATAAAGTCCGGCGTCAGGACCTCGATCGTCGCCCCGGTCCGCTCGCGGACGGCCAGCACGCAGCGGGCAAAATGCTCGGCCCCGCCGTCCGGCAGGTCGTCGCGTGTGACCGACGTGATCACGACGTGCCGCAGGCCGAGCCGCGCGGCCGCTTCCGCCACGCGCGCCGGCTCGTCTTCGGCCGGCGGCTCGGGTTGGCCCCGCGGCACCGAGCAGAAACCGCACGCGCGGGTGCAGACGTTGCCCAGGATCATGAAGGTCGCCGTCTTCTGCGAATAGCACTCCATGCGGTTGGGACACCGCGCGTTGTCGCAGACAGTCTCCAGCCGCAGTTCATCCAGGAGGCTGGCCGTAAAGTGGTTCGCGTTGCCCTTGGGGACGCGGCGTTTCAACCAGCGCGGCAGACGCCGGTCCGCAACCGGCGGCGAGACGACATTCAAGATCGGCAATTCAGGCCCTGTTGGCATCAGATTCCCATGTGCATTCCGGTCCGGAGGTCAGCCAAGGATGCCCGGTGAACATGTGATAGCGTTCGCAACCGAACGCGGCCGACAACGTCTTGACCAGGGCAGCCCTTACACCCGACATTCTAACCGTCGCTTGCCGTTCGGCCAGCAGGCACCCCATCACCGCCTTGCCGCTGTCCGGGTCCGGAGGCGTCGGAAAGACATCCACGAACGCGTAACGTCGCATCGCGGGATTGACGTTGATGAACGCCCCGTGACTGGCGATTCCGCTCCGCACCGCCACGCCCACGCCAGCCAGCAGCCCGGATCGTCCCCAGACGCCGAAGCTGCTGGCAGACGTCTCGCCGCGCACGCTCAATTCGGCCAAGCCGTCCAGAATCCCTCGCTGCAGTCGCCGCAGGTACTCGCCGACCGTCCAGCCCAACAGCCCCAGCGGGACAATCGGATAGACCGCCAACTGGCCGGGGGAATGCAACACGCAACCGCCGCCCCGGCCGACCCAGCGGACGTCCAATTGCTCGTGCTTGAGTTGCTCGTGGCTGAACCGGATGTGTCCGCGCGAGCCGGCTCGGCCGACGGTGATCAAGTCCGGATGCTCGCACAGCAGCACGACGATGCGCGGTTCGTCCAGGCCACCGGCTTCGTACACCAGCCGGCTCTGCAGCGCCAGGAACGCCTCGAACGGCACACGCCCCAGCAACCGGAATTCGGCGACAGGCTCGCGGGCTGGCAAAGGACGCTCAAGGTCAGGCATAGATCAGCTTTCGACGGGACGCACGATGACGGCGGAATTCTACCGCTGGAGACGAGGGGCGAACAGGGGAACGCCAGGGAGGATGGAACCGTGTTCTCCCATGCGTGCGCCTGGACGGTAATCGACCCCGTGGGCTACAATGAACGCGGGATGATTGAGCGAAAGGGGGAAGCGGCAATGCCCATCCATGATTGGCGGCGTGTCCACGCCGGGACCTACCATCACTTTCACAACAACTGGATTGCCGAACTAAGCAAGCGTCTCAACAACGGGCTGTTGCCGCCGGAATTCTATGCCCTGGCGGAGCAAACCGCGGGCGAAACAGGGCCGGACGTTCTGACGTTGCAGGTCGACTTGCCCTGGGGGGGTGGGGCCAGCATTCCGCAGGGCGGAACGGCGGTCGCCGTCGCGCCCCCGAAGGTCAGCTACCTCGCCTCGCTGAGCGAGGAGGAAATCTACACGCGACGTCGCCGGACGCTGGTCATCCGGCATGTCAGCGGAGATCGCGTGGTGGCGTATCTCGAGATCCTGTCGCCGGGAAACAAATCCAGCCGCACGGCGCTGGACCGGTTCCTGGACAAAGCCGTCGCGGTCCTGAATCACGGCTGCCACCTGCTGGTCGTCGATCCCTTCCCGCCCGGGACCTTCGATCCGGACGGGATCCACGGGGCCATCTGGTCCCAGTTCGCCCGCTCGGCGTGGGCACAGCCTGCAGGCAGACCGCTGACGCTGGCCGCGTACACGGGCGGGATGCTGCCGCACGCCTATGTCGAGCCGGTCGGGTGGGGCGCCGTCCTGCCCGACATGCCGCTGTTTCTGGACGAAGACTGGTATGTCAACGTCCCGCTCGAGGCGACGTACCTGGAAGCCTACACAACGGTGCCCCGCCGCTGGCAAACCGTCATCGAAGGGACGGATGCCTAGCGAGCCAGCCACGGGGCGGATTCGAGCACCTGGCCGTCCTGCAACAGACGCTGGCGGAGTCGCTCGTAGGCGACGTCCTGCACCGCGCTGTCCGCCTCGATGGCCAGCACGGCGGCGGTCGCAGCCGACTGGCCGAGGATCATGAACACGGGTTCCATCCGGATCGAACCAAAGGCGATGTGCGAACTGGAGACGCACACCGGAACCAGCAGGTTCTGGCACTGGTCCTTCCGGGGCTGGATCGAGCCGAAGGCGATTTCGTAGGGGCCGTTGGTGCCCACGCCGATGTCGCCTTCGTTCTGCACATAGCCCTCGGGCGTGACGTACCGCTGGATATTGTGCGAGTCCATGGTGTACGAGCCCATCCCGATCGATTCGGGAGTCGGCCGCCGCTTCAGCAGTTCGTTCTCGGTCATCACGTACCGGCCGATCATCCGGCGGGCTTCGCGGACGTAGATCTGGTGCGGCCAGTTGCCATTGTCCGTGAACTCGTCGCGGGCCAAGCCCCACTTGCCCATCGCCGTGCGCACGTCCTCGGGTACCCGAGGATCGTTGGCGATGAAGTACAGCCAGCCTTGCTGGTACGCCTGATGCTCGCGGATGATCTCGCGGCGGCGCTCGTAGGACGCCTCGGGATAGTCGTAGTTGTAGCCGATGTTGTCCGTGCTGAACGGCCCGTGGTTGTTGGTATCGGTCTTGTGATTGGGGATCGGGTCAAACTTGTCGAACGTTTCCCGCCAGCCGGCCTGGAAGATCCGCAGCAACAGTTCGTACTGGCCCGCGTCGTAGCCGGCCGGTTGCGGAAACTCGACGCGGTTGCGCGGGTCGTCGGTCAGGCACATCCGGAAACAGTAGGCTTGGACCTTGTTGTCGGCCGCGCCGTACGTTCCCGGCGGCTCGGGGCTGATGCGAGCCAGCAACCCGCTGGCCGGGTCGCCCGGCACGACGTAGGGATCAATCGGCTGCTTGAGCACGCCGAAATGATGGCGATGGTGCAGGACGCCGACCTGGACGCCGTTCCACTTTTCGCCGTAGGTGCTGGCGGCTTCGCGACCGACGTGATACGCCACGCCGGCGGCGGCCATCAGGTCGCCCTCGTACGTCGCGTCGATGAACACCCGGCCGCGAACGGTCAGGCCGCTGAGCATGGTGATCGACTGGATGCGGCCGTCCACCTTGGCGACGCCCTGGTCGCGGTCCAGCCACTGGTCGCGATGCACGGGGATCTGGTACTCGGCGACCAGATCGTCAAACACCCGTTCCGCGACGTGTGGCTCGAAGATCCACATCGTCCGCTGCTCGCCGTCGATCGCCGGCGTGCCCTGGCCCTTGTTGCCGTACTCCTCGGGGCTCTGCCACTTCCAGGCCTCTGGCGTCTGGTAGTGCTTCCAAACGCGGTGATAGAACTCGCGGGCCAAACCGCCGATCACCGCCTTGTTGCCCGTATCGGTCCAGCCCAGCCCGCCGCTGGACAGCCCGCCCAAGTGCCGGTCCGGACAAACGATGACCGCCGAACGGCCCAGCTTCTTGGCTTGGACCGCCGCAATCACGGCCCCGGACGTGCCGCCGTAAACGACGACATCGTAGGTGCCGGCGCTAGTTTGATCGGCCGGAGCGATCTGCGGGCGGAAGACGAGAACCGCGCAGACCATGCAAGGTAGCATCACTCTCTTCAACATCTTGCGTGCTCCTCGAATCAGGCGGTTCCGCGCGCGGGTGGGGTTGTCTCATCGTCGTTTGACCGCGACCCAACGGGGAGCGCGTCCGCGACGCCAGCCCCTCGACCTTCGCGCTCCCCGTTGGGACGCAGCTAAACGAGCCCAGCTCACGTTCGTGCGGTGTAGCCGCAGGACTTGTCGTCCGGCGGCGCAGACCGGCTCTACCGCTTGTTCACGCGCACTCTCAACCGGCAGCCGGTTCGGCCGCTTTTTGCGGCGGTTTGAACGCCAACAGGAAAATCACCAGGACGACCAGTGCCCCGAGGCCCGGGTACAGCCAGATCGGCTGCCAGTCGCAGGACTGGGCGGCCAGCCATTGCTTGCGGGTCACGCCGACCTGGTCCGGTTCGACTTTGGCGTTGGTGGCGATCTGTTTCACCGCCGTGACCAGTTCCGCCCGTTGGTACTGCTGTTTGCCGAACTCGAACGTCGACTCCGATTTCGCCTCGATTTCGGCCAGCGTGATCTTGCCATCGCGGTTGGCGTCGAAGGTCGAGCCCATATCCGGCGGGGCTGCTTGCCGCTGTTCGCCGTGGATCAGGCTGCCCACCGTCCCTGACAGATCGAGGTACCGCCAAGCGCTGGTCGCCGCATTCGGATCTTCCCAGGGGGGCAGCGACCGTGTGTCCTTGCCGGACGTGTCGCCCAGCGCTGCCGCCATGTTCGGAACGGCGGCCGGGAACAGTTCCATCATCCGGCCGCCGCCCTTGCTGCCCAGGAACATGCCGACGCCGACCAGCAGGAAGGTCACCAGGCTCTGGGCACCCGACTTCAACTCGACCGGCGCCCGCTGGTCAAAGTACATGTACGAGCCGACGTAGAAGAAACTGTAGCAGAATCCGTGCAGGATCAGCCCGATCAGGGCGGCGGAAAAATCCGGACAGGCGAAACACAGGTAGCGCAGTCCCCAAGCCAGCATGCCCAAGGCCACGACCCGCTTCAGGCCCAGTCGCGACACGAACCAGGGCATGCTGAACATGAATACGAACTCGGAGAACTGGTTCAGCGAGGTCAAGGCCAGCGGCGAGGGATAACCGCGCTGCTGGAGCATCGGCACTTGCAGCGTGAAAAAGTAACCGCACGCGACCAGGCTGACGACGAACACGCAGGTGGTGAAGATCAGCATCGAGCTGTCTTTCAGCAGGCTGATCGCCCCCAGGCCGAACACATCCCCCGCCGCCTGGCCCTTGGGCGGCGTGTGGGGCAGTGTCAGGCAGTAAAACGCCAGCACGATTCCGGCCACGCCCGACTGGAACAGGAAATTCGGCTTGGACGCGCCGCCCAGGAACACGGAGGCCAACAGCACGGCCGCGATCCAGCCGACCGTGCCCAGCATGGCGATCCGCGGGAACTTGTCCGGATCCGGAATGTGGCGGAAGCCGACCGAGTTGACCAAGGCGATGGTCGGCATGAAGAACAAGCCGTTCAACATCATCAGGGTCATCAGGCCGGGAAACGTCGTCTGGAATCCGGCCACGATCAGACTCAACCCGCCCAGCAGGTGCAAGACGAACAGAATCCGCTGAGCCGCGAAGTAGCGGTCGGCGATCAGGCCGACGAACAGCGGGGAGATGATCGCCCCGATCGCCGTCACGGCTCCCAACCAGCCGATCTGCCCGCCGGTGAATCCCAACGAGGCCGCATAGCCGGTGATGGCCACGCCCCACCCGCCCCAGAGAAAGAACTCCAGGAACATCATGATCGACAAGCGGGTTCTGACCAAGGGCGGGTGCGGGGAACTCATGACTGACTCCTCCCAAGAAACGGATAATGCGAGGCGGTAGTGCCTCGCATCATACCCGAACGCGCGGAGACATCAACGGGTGACCGGCGACGAGCCCCCATCGCGTTTCGCTGACAGGCGGGGGGGCGTGGTGTCGGCTCTACTTTCGACGCGGAGCTCGTCGCACTTGGAAGGACACGGCCGGACCAACCTGGTTGCCGCCATCAGACGAATTCTCGCCGGCGAACGAAACGAACAGTCGCTGTGTGCCCCGCTTGACGCCGACGATTCCATCATCATCGAATCCATCCCCCGCGCGATTGCCGACCCCACCACCCTGTCCGCCCTGCTGACTGCGAACGGCGCCGATTCTTAAGCACGTCGCGGACTTGGTCGAACACAAATGGCCGGGCCGTTGGCCCTGTTGTGTACTTGGAGACCCGTGTACCCAGCCCGTTGGGCTGGGCTAGGCAAATGAGTGGGCCGTTGGCCCGGAGAACATCGCCCGGGGCCGGGCCGAAGGCCCAGCGGTTCACCTAGCCCAGCCCAACGGGCTGGGTATACGAGCAATAGAAACCATAGGGGCCAACAGCCCAGGCAACCGTTTCCGGGCCGAAGGCCCAGCGGTTTGCCTAGGGTATACGAACGGTAGAAACCGTGAGGGCCAACGGCCCGGCCATTTGCCAGAGAAGAGAAAGGAGGCGGAAGTCGTTTTCGGGCGTGCGGTCACGAGGAGGCGACCTTTCGTGGCCGGCCACGCGAGCGTAGCCTCGATTCCAGACCACGTTGGCGGACGATCTGCTCGCACTACGTCTCGCTTCCAAACGGCTGCCCCGCCGCAAAGCCTCCAATTCCCCTTGCGACTCCGAACGATTCAAACGGGCCTGGGCCTCAGGCCCGCCAGGGCCGCTTGCGCGAATCGACCTTCTGCAGGGCATCCAGCGCGATCTTGACGTCCATTTCGATTTGAAAGTCGAACATCCCGGCGATGACGAAATCGGCGCCGTTGCGGAAAGCGTGGGGGAAGGCCATCTGCGGCTTGATGCCCCCGGCCGCCATCACCTTGAACGCCACCCAAGGCCTCTCGACCGTCTCCATAAAGGCCGCGGTCTCTTCGGGATTGTTGCACCACATGTTGTCGTTGTTCCGGTTATGGTCACCCGCATTCCCGCTCATCCAGTCGTACTCCTTGCGGGACTCCGCAGGCGTCGCAGACCAGTAGCGATCCATGTGGAACGTCTTGACGTAGAAATCGGGGTTGACCTTGTCCCGCTCGCAAGCCATCGGCATGTTCAGCGAGTGGCCGCCGACGCCGGCGGGCACGCCTTGGGCTTTGATCAACTCGACCATCTGGGCGATGACTTCGGTCGAGCCGCCGTTCATCATGAACGAGTCCGTCACGCCGCCGTGCGAGTACACCAGCGTCGCGCCTTGGTCGACCTGTTGCTTGATCGCCTCGTTCATCTTGACCTTGTCCTCGATCAGCGGGACGCAGACCATGGTCTGGATCTTATTGCTCCGCTGGGAGTTATACTTCGCGATCGGCTCCCAACAGGCCGGATCCAGTTGGATGGTATTGATGCCGCAGGCCTGAGCCAATTCGAGCGTCTCAAAGACCTTGGCTTCCGTGTTGTACGCCTTGAACAGGCTCGAAGCGTACATCAGGTCCCGGCTGTGCGCCCAGCCGCCGATCAGATTGCCGCCGATGAATAGCCGGCTGAGGGACACGTTGCCGATCTTGCCGCACGGCAGGCTGCCGGGCGGAATGTCGGTCTGGGGCGGGTTGGCGGCCCCGGCCGTCCCGTCTTGGACCGCCGCCTGCAGCGTTTGCTCCTCGATGCTGGCATGCACGGCCCCGACGGCCGCCGCCCCGAGCACCCCCCTGGCCAGAAAACACCGACGATCAATCCTGTCTGCCATTGCTGGTTACCTTTCGTGTTTCAATATGCGGTACGCCATAGTCGCCAAGCCGATGGTTCATTCTATCTTCCAGCGGGGCAAGGGGAAAGGTCGCCGGGGGTCAGACGTACAGAATTCAAAATTGGCGGACGGTCTCGGTGCTCGCCTTCCCGGTGCGGTTGGGCCATCACCGCATGGCCGCTACGGTTTGGGAACTCGTGAAATCGGCATTCCCAGGATCGCAGAACTAGACGAGGCACGCGCGTGGCCGATCGCGCAGAATTCGCTGGATGCTCCCTGCCGCAACGCTGGTGTTGCTCGTCCCAGACTTTCTTGCCACTGTCACCATCGAGCACCTGACTCTGACGACGATCTGGAAAGCCGCTGTGCCGACTTGACTCACGTGATTGACCGTAACTGTAATAGACGGGTGGACGTGCATCCGTCGTCTCCCCGCGGCCTTTCTCCCCGAGTCCTCCCATGCCCACGACCGTGTCCGCCGTCCTGCTGTCCACGTGTTGCCTGGCCCTCGCGCCCCTCCGCGTGCCGGCTTCGCCCCTGGAGCCGTTCCCACCGGACGAGCACACGCTGCTCCTGTATCACTTTGACGAGCGCCAAGGCTCGGTGGCCAAGGACGCCAGCCGCTACGGCTACGACGGCGAGGTCCGCGGCGCCCGCTGGGACAGCGGCAAGTTCGGCGGGGGGCTGGCGTTCGACGGCCGGGACGATTGCGTGTTCCGCGAAGTGACCGAGGCGATCGAGAATCTGAAGTCGCTCAGCGTCGAATGCTGGTTCAAGCAGGACAACCCCGCCGGACGCCAGTTCCTGGTGGGCAAGGACGTGACGTTCCACTTCGACCTGAGCGGCGGCAGCAGTACTTCGCTCTCGCTGTATAACCGGGGCGGAGCTGTGGAAAACGCCGACGGCCTGCGGCATCAGCATCTGGGAGCCGCGCTCGGGCCGGTCCGCGGCGGACGCTGGCACCATCTGGCCGTCACTTACGACGGCCGGCAGTCGAGCTTCTTTCTGGACGGCGTACTGACGGGCCGCGTACCGATGGCCAAGGATTTCCTGTTGGGCACGCGGTCCCGGGGCATCTGGGTTGGCTGCTACGTCGGTATGGACTTCTGGTACAGCGGCAAGCTTGATGAGGTGCGGGTCTCCGACTGCGTCCGCTACGACCCGGAAGGAACCCTGCCGATTGGCGGCCGGGCGTTCGAACTGCCGGCCCGGAAGATCGTCCCCAAGGCCGTGAGGACGCCCCAGCGCACGGGACTGGCCAGGCTCGAACTCGTCTTCCAAAAGTCGTTCGGCGGCAATGCGGCCGGCTGGGTCTACCTGAAGCCCCCGGGCCGGCGGGCGGTGATCGTCGGCAACTTTCAGTTGAACGAGCTGGCCGAAGGAACGGAGTACTCGCTGGCGCTGGACGTCTCCGACGAACTGGCCGGCGACGGTACCTATCTGGTCGGCCTGGAAAACACGACTGGCGGCTACTACCGCGTGGTCCGGGCCTCGCTGGCCGCCGGCGACGCGCCGCTGGCCGCGTGGACCGGGGTGGCCGCCTCGCGGCGCACCTTCCAGCCCCCGGTGCTCGTGCCGCTGCACGTCGGACCTCCGGCGCCGGCCAAACCCGCGCGGCTGCTCCTGCTTCCCGAGGCCGTCGATCGGCTCGCGGGTGACCTGGAAATCGACCGGGACGATGCGAGCGAGCCGTTGGCGTTATGCGGCGAAGGGCTCGCAGAGTTCTGGCTGGACGTCCCGCAGCAGCAGGCCTACCGGGTCTACCTCCGCTACGCCGCTCCGGGGCGGCAGCCGTGCGACATCGTCGTCGACGGCGCCGACTTGAACGACTACAACATGGCCGCGCTGAACCGCACCGACAGTTCCCTGCTCCGCGACGCGCTGTGGGAGTACCAAGGCACCACAACGCTGGCGCCGGGAGTTCACTGGATTCGGCTCCAGGACGTGCTGCCGGCGATCGTCGCGATGCGACTCGAACCGGTCTCCGTGCCCTCGCCGGTCCCCGTGCCGTGGTCGCGGTACGCCGTGCCCGACGGCGAGTTTCTTCGCCGGGCGGACGCGTGGCAGGCCGAGTGCCTGTTCGGACAGCCGACGGACGCCGCGGTGATACTCGACCAGGCCCGGGCGCTGCCCGCGTTGCGACTGGGCGCTCAGTTCGCCAACACCAATCCGGATGAACTTCATGGCGGCGACGCGGTCCGGTTTGTACACCGGGGCCGGTGGGATCTGGAGCCGTTCGGACGTCTGCGATTCCGCTTCGAGGGCCAGGGCTCGGGCCATGTTGTGTCGCTTTGGGCGGTCGACGTCAAGGGGATCGAAACGTTGCTGTGGCGGACGCGCGACAATGCCGCCGAGCCCGCGGACGTGTCCGTGCCGATCTCGTTCGAGGGCAACACCGTGTTCGACCCGGGGCGCGTCGTCGCCGTCTGCGTCGAGCTGGACGAGGGGAACATCAGGGCGGACCAGGTCAACCGGTTCGCCGCCGCGATCGTCGGACCGGTGTTCGAGCGCCGCGACGTCATCGTTCCACCGACCGGATACGAGGCCCAGCTCGCCGCGGCCCGGCAGTCGCTGGCCCGCGTCCTGCCGCAGGCCCGCAACAAGACCGAACCGCTGCGAGCCGTGGCCTTCCGGCCTTGGACGCGCCCCGTGGTGCCCGAGGAGCATCCGCGGTTCGCCAGCACCCAGCCCCAGCCGGTCACGCGCCGGACGCTGGGCGACGCGCTGCACATGACCGGCGCGCGGAGTGTCGACGAGCGGACGCTCGACCAGTTCCACAAGCACTACGACTTCGGCGACGTCTGCTGGCCGCATATCGGCATCTGTCCGCAGCGGAAGTCCTTCCCGACGGACGAGGACTATCGGGCGGCGCTCGGCCAGTTCGAGCGCCGGCTGGAAGACGTGCGCGGCCGAGGCCTGTACCTGTTCGACATCTGGGGCTACGTGCCGTTCGACGCGAACTACCCTCACACCATCGCCCCGGAGCACCACGAGGCTCTCGTGCGGGTCCTCGGCGACCGCTTTCTGGGCTACGACAACGGCGAGCAGGACGGCCGCTACATCGGCAGCTACGCCGGCCGCGGCTCGGCCGCCAACCGCAAGGAAGGCTGGGACGACTTTGTGAAGTGGGACGAGCACGTTTGCGGCGACAACATGAACTATATGAACGCCACCGGCTCGTTGAACTTCTCGCACTATTACGGCGAGCGCGGCGCCCGCCTGCTGGGCCTGGAGACGGCTCAGGGACTGCCCAGCGACACGCTCCTGTTCGCCTTCCTTCGCGGCGCGGGAAAGCAGTACGGGCGACTCACCTATCAGGCCTCGTCGATCTGGAACCGCTTCGGGTACAACATGTACCAGGACCGCAAGACGACGGGGGAAGCCGGCTACGGATGCGGGCCGAACAAGGGCTGCTCGCGGAGCCTCCACAAGCGGCTCTTCTGCTGCGGTTATCTCGACGGGCACAGCATCTTCGGCACGGAAACGTCCCAGTTCACGGCCGACGAGGTGGCGGAAGGCGTGCCCGAATTGAGCCCGCTGGGACGCCAGCATCTGGAGCTGTACGCCTGGGCCAGGCAGCATCCCGAACGCGGCGTGCTGGCGACGCCCGTCGCCTTGATGCTCGATTTCTACCACGGCTGGAACATGCCTCGGCATCTGTACCGCAGCGACCGCTACAAGATCTGGGGCAAGTTCCCCTACGACAAAGGCGACTACCTGATCGACAGTGTGTTCCGCATGATCTGGCCGGGCTACGAGGACGCGAGCTATCTGCGCAACGAGCGGGGCTTCATCACACCCACGCCGCTGGGCGACCAGTTCGACGTGCTCACCAACCGCTGTCCTGCCGAGGTGCTCCGGCAGTACTCGGCCGTGATGCTGCTGGGCGACGTCGAGTTGACCCCCGACGTGGTCCAGCGACTCGCCGATTATGTCCAGGCCGGCGGCGACCTGGTGACCGACGCCCGCCATGCCAGGGCCCTGCCGGCCGCGCTGTCCGGCGTCCAATTCGGCACCGTAGCCCAAGGTTGTCTGTCGCATGTGCTGGCCAGCGAAGAGACGTTTCCGGAGCAGCCGTACAGCTACACCGTGCTGTCGCCGGCCGGAGCCCGCGTGCTGGTGATCAACGAGCACGGCCATCCGCTGGTCACCGTCCACCAGGCCGGCCGGGGACGCGTCGTCGTCGGGGCGGCCGACTATTGGATGAGCGACGGCCTGGCATACGCCGTCCCCGAAATCGTCAACATGGAGCCGCCGTACCAGTTGCTGGGCGGCGTGCGAGCGGTGCTGGCCGGCTACTTCGACTCGTTCAGTCCGATCCAGATCGAACCGCCGGGCTTGAACGTCCACACCTGCTGTTATGACGGCGACCCGAAGCGACTCCTGGTAGGGCTGATCAACAACGACTTGTTCGCCAACTGGCAGGGACGCGTCCAGGTACGCGTCGGTGCGGTGGCCTCGGCGAAAGAGTTGGAGACGGGCAGGCCGGTCGCGGCCGGCGACCGGATCGAGTTGGCGATCCCGGCCGGGAACGTGGCGATTCTGGAACTCCGGCTCAAGGAAGCAGCGTTCTAGTGCCTGTCCGGGGACTTTTCTTCAATCTGCCCAGCCTCCCACGAGGCCTTTTTATGCCCATTTGTCCTGCATGCCCGTGATGACGGGGCAAGGCGTCCTTATGACTGAGACGCGGCCCCGTCGAGTTTGTCCCACGGCGGAGGAAAAATATCGCGGATAGCGAAAGGGAATCGACTGGAGGGACGGCGGGCCGCTCGGGTAGCGTCACCCCAATCGTGGCGTAAGCTTAAGCGATCCAAACGCTTGCGAGAACCCGCCCATCCCGATAGCACGCGGGTCGATCGGTCAGGCGGGTGGTGCCGTTAACTGCCGCCGTGGGAACTTTCCGGGCTTTTGACGCGTCGGATTGCTTGGGAACAGGGTGGAGAGGCATTCGGCCTGGAATGCACGTCTGCCAGGGAGGATGAACAGGCCGCCTTGGCACATGCCTTTCAGACACAGGGATGTAGCTGCACCACGAGGGGAAATAGCGAAGCCGATGGGCTTCGGCAAGGAGTGCCATTCCCTTCCAAACCGGGAACTGATGTGATCATGACTGGCCGCGATGATTTTGCTAACGAGCTGTTGAGCGCTTACCTGGACGGCGAAGTGTCGTCCGAGGAGCGTCAGCAGATCGCGCAGCAACTGGCAGGGAGTGCCGAGTATCGCAGCGAGCTGGAGACGCTGAAGGCTTTGCAGGCCGCCCTGCAGACGCTGCCGCGGTATCGGTTGCCGGCCGCAGTCCACCAGCGGATCATGCGTGAAATCGAACGTTTGGCGGCGGAACGCGGAGCGGCCTCGAATCCGCCTGGAGACGAAGGCGAGTTGCTGAGCGCCTATTTCGACGGCGAGGTTTTCGGCCAAGAGCGTCAGTTGGCCGAACACGCCTTGGCCTCTAGCCCGCGGTGTCGCAGTCAGCTGGATCAGCTCCGCGAACTGGATGCCGACCTGCGGCTGTTGTCCCGGTTTCGCTTGGGCGATGATTTCGCCGCTCGAGTGCAACGGCAGATCGAAAAGCAGGCCGTCTCGACGCCGCGTCCGCGATCACAGGCGGTGGACCGCGTCCAGCCGGCGGCCCGATCCAAGTCCCGTGCCCGCTGGCTCGGCTGGCGTTCGCTCGCGGCGGTGGCTGTCACGGTGGCGGCGGCGGCCTTGGTGATCGTGAATCGGTACGATGTTCCCCAGCAGGGGCAGCCCCAGATCGGCTCGACCGCACCCGTTTCGCCGTGGAAGCTGGTCGATCGCCGGTTGCGGGATCGCCTGGTGGTGGTCTACGAAGTCAGCGTTACTCCGGAAGGCGTCGAGCAGGGGGCCTTTTTCAACTTGTGGAAGCGGCACGGGATCCGTGTCGTGGACACGGTGCCCGTCTCGGAGCGGGACCAGCGGGCCTTGTTAGCCTGTCCGTTCATGCAGGCCGTCCAGCGGGTGAACACCGGGACGGCTCCGCCCGCCGAGGTCGATCATCTGCAGCTGTACTTGGTGTATTGCGGCGCGCGGCAGGCCGCGGCCATGACCGAGGACCTGTACAAGCGTCCGGACGGCATCGCTGCGTTTTCGCTCGCCTTGACCCAGCGCTCGGTTGGCGACGGAATCCTGGAGCGGCTGCGTGCTGCCACGGGAGACCGGGAGTATATCGGCCAGGCAGTCCATTTGACGGCGGACTTGGGTATGCCCAGCAGCCGGCGGTCGCAAGCCGGCACGTTCGGCACGATCAGCTATATCGATCCCGAACTGCTGACGCCCCCGCCGCCGCCCGGCGCGAGGGACTTGGAGCAGGCGGAACAGGCGGCCGACGATCCGAATGCCGTCTGGGTGCCGGATGACTTTCCGACCGAAGTCCTGTTCCTGGTCCGGAACCTGCGTCCAGCCGAACGAGCCGAGCGTCCGCGAGCGGTGTCGCTGGCCAAGTGACGAAGGCCGACGGTTCGTCCAGGCCAGGAACTGGGTGCCAGTGAACTGGGCGGACTGGGTGCGTGGACTGGGTGCGTGGACTGGGTGCGTAGTGGTGACACGCGGCTCCCGACGATAGAAAAAGCGGCTCCCAAACCCCTGGAGCCGCCTCATGCATCGCTCGCCCCTCTGCTGGCTGCCGTTCTGGATGACCTTGGCATGGACTTCCGTCAGCGTGCAGGCCGCCGGCGAACCGCCGCTGGTCGACAAGACGCTGGTCGTCTGGGTCTCGCCCGCCAACCTCACGCAGGCCGGCGGTTCTGCCCTGACCGTGAATGACACCACGATCGATCAATTCGACGGCGTCGTGTTCGGCGAGTTGACGCCGCAAGTCTGGATGCCGGGCAGCAACGGATACAGCCGCACGCAGAAAGAACAGGCGGATTGGCCCCGCGAGACCGTCGCCGCGGATCAGTTCGTGCAAATCGCGATCGTCTATCAGGGGCCGCACATCACCGTCTATCGCGACGGCGAGCTGTACAGTCAGTACCGCACCGGTGGCGCTCCGTATGCTTACGGCCCCAACACGGCCGTCCTGTTCGGCCAGCGGCATCTGCAGAAGAACGTCGCCTGTTTCCACGGCCGCATTCGCGACGCCCGCGTGTACGCCCAGCCCCTGGACCAGGCCCGCATCGCAGCGCTGCAACCGGGCCAGCCGGGCGAGCAACTCGAGCCGTGGGCCTGGTGGGATTTTACCGCAACCGGGATCTACGACCGGGCCGGGCGATTCAACCAGATCAAGCTGTCCGGCGGGGCCAAGCTCGAAGACGGCTGCCTGGTGCTGGACGGGAGCCGGCCACTGTTGCTCGCCACGCGGGACGGCGACGGCGGCGAGACGGCCGAGGTCCCGGCCAGCTGGTCGAAAGCCGACCCCGTCCCCGCCGCGGTCGTGCAATCGACGCGGCTGCTGCGGGAGAAACTGCTGGACGATCCGTACCGGCCGGGATACCACTTCTGCGTTCCGGAGGACAACGGCCGCCCCGGCGACTCGAACGGCTGCTTCTACGCCAACGGCCGCTATCACTTGATGTACCTGTACAACCGCAGCGGCGTCGGTTTCTGCTGGGGGCACATTTCCAGCCGCGATCTGGTCCATTGGCGGCATCATCCCGACGCGATCGGGCCCGGCGACGGCGACGAAGGCTGCTTCAGCGGCGGCGGTTTTGTCGACGACGACGGGACCGCCTATTTGTCCTATTGGATGCTGTGGGGCGACAAAGGCATCGGCTTGGCCAAGAGCGCTGACCGGCATTACGACCGCTGGCAGAAACTGGCCGCCAATCCCGTGATCAAGTCGACCGAGTGGGGAATCACTGAAGCAACCGACGAAGCCGGCAACAAGCGGATCTACGGCTCGGCCGACCCGACCAACGTCTGGAAGAAAGGCGGCAAGTACTACATCCTGACGGGCAACCTGCTGGTGTTGAACAAGTATGGCCGCAACCCGGATTCGCCGGCGGACATGAAGGGGGACCGACTGTATCTGCTCGAATCGGACGATCTGGCCCACTGGCGGTATCGGGGCGAGTTCTACCAGCGGAACCCCGCTTGGACCGACGACAGCGAAGACAACATGTGCCCGAGCTTCCTGCCGCTGCCCGCCAGCGCCGCGGGCGGCCCGCCCAGCGGCAAGCACCTGCTGCTGTTCATCAGCCACAACAAAGGCTGCCAGTATTACGTGGGCCGGTACGACACCGAGAACGACCGGTTCCTGCCGGAGAATCACGGTCGCATGACCTGGGTGGACAACACGTATTTCGCTCCGGAAGCGTTGCTGGATGGCCAGGGCCGGCAGATCATGTGGGCCTGGCTGACGGACAATCCCGGCGGCGAAGAGGCCCGCGGCTGGTCGGGCGTCTATGGCCTGCCGCGTTCCCTGTGGCTGGGCGACGACGGCACGTTGCGGATGGCGCCCGTGGACGAGTTGCAGATGCTCCGCTGCGGCGTCAAGAGCTGGAACGACATCGCGGTGGCCGACGGCGGCACGCAGATCTTGGCGGGCGTGGTGGGCGATTCCTGCGAACTGGAACTGACGGTCCAGCCGGGGGCGGCTCGGCAGTGCGGAGTCCAGGTGCGGACCTCGCCGGGCGGCGAGGAGACGACGCTGCTGTACTACGACGCCGAAGCCGGCCAGTTGTGCATGGACGCGACCCGCAGCGGCATCGACGGGCGGCAAGCGTTGGAGCGGGCCCCATTCCGCTTGCCGGACGGCGAGCCGTTGCGGCTGCGCGTGTTCGTCGACAAGTCGGTGGTCGAAGTCTACGCCAACGAGCGCCAAGCCATCTGCCGCCGTGTCTATCCCGGTCGTCCGGACAGTCTGGGCGTCGCGCTGTTCGCCCGCGGCGGCGAGGCGAGATTTGGCAGCGTGCAAGCCTGGGAGATGATGCCGGCCAATCCGTATTAGGCCATCCGTTCCGAGGCCGAGTTTCCTGCCGGGGTGCCTGTGGTCGAACGCCGCGAGCCCACCGTCCGGCGTACTTGGAGAACACGATGAACCACCGCAGAATCCATCCCCGATTTGCGATCCTGGTAACAACCTTCGCCGCCGTCGGGTCGGCAGGCTGGGCCGAGGCTCAATCGCCTTTCGACGACGCCGTGGTCGTCTGGCACATGCAGCACCTGACGGGCACCGCGGACGCGAACGACGCGCTGACGGCGGTGGGCCAAGTGGAGGTCGTGGCCCTGGCCGGCGCCGAGCGAGAAGCCTCGCTGGCCCGCGGCGGCGACGGCACTGTTGTGCGGCTGCGGGGCGGTTATCTGGCCACTCAGTCCGCCAGGCCGATCGAACTGGCTGGCAAGCATGCGTCGCTCAGTCTGCGCGTCCGCGACCCGTCCGGCCGCTGGCTGGGTGGACTGCTGGCGTCCGCCCAGCCGCAGGATCGGCTGGCGAACCTGGTTTATGCCAATGGCAGCGAGCTGACGTATCGCTGGCGAACCACGCCGCTGTGGCAACGCGTCGAGGGGATGAAAGCGCCGACGGAGCAGGATCAGCAGCAGGCCCAGCGGGGCAGCTACGGCTTCAACGGCGAGGCGAACGATGCGCACGACCTGCTGACGTATCCGGCCGGCCAATGGATCGGCTCGGTCGTGCGCGTGCACGACGACGGCCGGGTGGTCGTCAGCGACGCGAGCGGCCAGGCGGAGCGGTCGATCGACAGCGAACGGCAAGCGGTCAGCGACGAAGCGTTCTATGTCGGCGCCAAAGTGGGAACAGGCGAGTTCCTGGAGGGGGACATCGCCGAGATCCTCGTCTACAGCCGGCCGCTGAGCGACGACCAGACCCAGCGGCTGCAGCGCCAGTTGCGGGCCAAGTGGAACCTGGACCCGGCTGGCGCGTCCGACCGAGTCGAGGTCCCCACGGACGACCTGGTGCTGCACCTGGATGCGGCCCGCGTGCAGAGCGACGACAACGGCAACGTGACGCTCTGGAACGACCTGTCGGGCCGGTCGCACGACCTGCGGCAGGTGGTCGCGGCGCGGCTGCCCGCCCGGATCGATCGGGCGCTCGGCGACTTGCCCGCGATCCGCTTTCGCCACGGCCAATTCCTGCAAGGACCGGCAGTCCTGGCCGCGGGCGACGACAGCTTCACGATCGTGGCCCTGTGGCGGCGCGACCACCTGAACGGCTCGCAGGTGATCTGCGAGCAGAACGCGGCCGGCAAGCAATCCGGGCGCCGCGCGGCATTGTTGGCCCAGGGCAGCACGGCGCCGCAGTACGCCGGCGGAAACTTCAACGACGGCGTGTTGCCGGTCAGCGCTCCGCTCGAAGGGATTGGCCGTGACCGCTGGCACGACGTGGTCGTCCGCTTTGCCGATCCGATCATCGAGCTGTATGTCGACGGCGTGTTGATCGACGAGGAATGGCCGCACGGAGCGTTGTACCGCTTCCAGAGCCCGTTCCTGATCGGCGCCGGCTATGACGCCGGCGGACAACTGCAGCCGCCGTTCTCGGGCGAGATCGATCACGTCGCCCTCTGGAACCGTGCCTTGACGCCGCAGGAAATCACAGCCTTGTCGGGCGGCGCCCAGACCGTCGCCCAGCGCGACCTGGAGATCCTCGGGCCCGGACAGCAGAGCCTGCAATACTGGCGGCCGCGAGGCAAGGCGTATGCCGGCGACTGCATGGTGACGTGCAAGGATGGCGAGTTCCACCTGTTCTATCTGTACGACCGGCTGCATCACGCGGCCAAGTGGGGCTTGGGCGCGCATCAGTACGGGCACTTCTCGACCACGGACCTGAAGCACTGGACGCAGCATCCGCTGGCGGTCCCCATCGACCGGCAATGGGAATGCGCCATGGGCACCGGGAACGTGATCTACAACCCCCACGACCGGAAGTGGTACGCCTTCTACACCGATTGCGGCAGCCGGATTCAGTTCGTCGACAAGCCGCAGCACGGAGCCTGGCTGTTTCGCTCGGTCAGCGCTGACGGGATTCATTTTCAGAAGGACTTCAAGCCCGTGTTGCCCGGCTTCGACAGCGACATCTTCTACGTGCCCCAGACGCGCCAGTTCCACCTGATTGCGGAGGGCGGGCGGACGCATTATCAATCGGGCGACCTGGAAACGTGGACCGCGGTTCCCGACAGCGAGTTCCGCAAGACGGCCGAGCGCGACGACGTGAGCCACATCTGCCCCGACACGCTGGCCTGGAACGGCTGGTACTACTTCACCGCCGGCTCGAGCCGGATCTACAAGTCGCGGCAGCCGCTGGGGCCGTGGGAGGAGATCCCCAAGAACACCTTTGACGGCCTGTTCTTCTCCAAGATGCACGAGTTCAAGGACGGCCGGGCGCTCGCGGCCGGCTGGGTCGCCTTTCCCGGCTGGGGCGGTAACCTGGTGGTCCGCGAATTGGTCCAGGCGGCCAACGGCGATCTCGGCTTGAAATTCGTGCCGGAGATGATGCCCGCTTGCGGGCCGCCTCTGCCGCTGACCCTGGCGGCGACGAAGGGTGACGCTGCGGGCGACTGGACCGCGCTGCGGGTCCGCGGTGGGCAGGCGATTTCCTATGCGGCAGTGGATGGCGTGCCACACGACAGCCGGATCCGCTTGACCGTCCACCCCGCAGCGGGCGTGGCGGCGTTCGGCATCTGCCTGTGCGGCGAAGGCGATTACCAGGCGGGCAGTGAGTTGTCTTTCCGGCCGGCCGAACAGCACGTCCAGTTCTCGCATCCGCAGGCGGGCGGCTTGGCGCCTAAGGAGCCGGTCGTCACGTTGATGGGCGGCGACACCGGCGCGCTGCCGGCCGTCGAGGGCTTGGCCGAACCGTTCACCCTGGACATCGTCACCAAGGACCGCATCCTGGACGTGTGCATCGGCGACCGCCGCACGTTCATCGCCCGCCGAGCCGATCCGGGCGGCACGCGGCTGTTCTTCTTTGCCCAGGGGGGCGAAGTGGTCTTCGAGCAGATCGAAGTCCGGCCGCTCGCGCCGAAGTAGCAACGCTCCCGGAGCCAGTCCCTCGCGCCAGCACTCCAAGGAGCGGAGTGGAGTCGAGCGGACTGGCGTCGAAGGTTGACGATGCCCCCGCCGAGCGGCTATCCTATCGCCAGTCGCACGCACCGTGCATTTCTTGGAGCCTGGAAGTATGAAGCCCCGCCGTCTCGTTGATTTGTTGTTGTTTGCCGCCATGCTGACCCTCACGATCCCCGCCGCCGACCTGCCTGCCGACGAGGGCCTGTGGTTGTTCAACAACCCGCCCGCCAAGCTGCTCAAAGACAAGTATCAGTTCGAGGCGACGCCCGCCTGGCTCGAACACCTCCAGCGGTCGTCCGTGCGGTTCAACAGCGGCGGGTCCGGTTCGTTTGTCTCCTCGCAGGGCCTGGTCCTGACCAATCACCATGTCGGAGCCGACGCGTTGCAGAAGCTAAGTTCGGCGGCGCACGACTACTTGAAAGAGGGCTTCTATGCCCGCACGCCGGACCAGGAGATCAAATGTGTCGACCTCGAATTGAACGTCTTGGAGAGCATCGAGGATGTGACCGAGCGGGTTAACGCCGCGGTCGCTCCCGGGATGGATCCGGCCGGAGCGAGCAAGGCGCGGCAAGCGGTGATGGCGGCGATCGAGCAGGAGTCGCTGGACAAGACGGGGCTCCGCAGCGACGTGGTGACGCTGTACCAAGGCGGCCTGTACCACCTGTACCGGCTGAAGAAATACACCGACGTCCGGCTGGTCTTTGCGCCCGAACAGGACATCGCCTTTTTCGGCGGCGATCCGGACAATTTCGAGTACCCGCGATTCGACTTGGACATCTGCCTGTTCCGGGTCTACGAGGACGGCCGGCCGGTCCGCCCGGCGGACTACTTGAAATGGAATTCGCAGGGCGTTTCCGACGGCGAACTGGTGTTCGTCTCGGGCCACCCCGGCCGCACCAGCCGGCAGAACACGGTGGCTCACCTCGAGTTCCTGCGGGATCGCGGGTTTCCGTTTTCGCTGAACGTCCTGCGGCGGCGGGAAGTCCAATTGGCGACGTTCAGCGAGCGGAGCCGCGAGAACGAGCGGCGGGCCAAGGACGATCTGTTCGGCGTGGCCAACAGCCGCAAGGCTCGCCTGGGCGGCCTGGCCGGCCTGCAGGATCCCGCCGTGATGGGCCGCAAGGCGGCCGAGGAACAGAAACTGCGGGACGCGGTGGCCGCCAATCCGGCAGTGCGAGCGGCCTGCGGTGATCCGTGGTCCGAGATCAGCCAGACGCTGCGGGTGTGGGACGAGATCTTCGTGCCCCACCAGTTATTGGAACGCGGTTTGGCGTTCAACAGCCAGAAGTTCGGGATCGCCCGCACCTTGCTCCGCATGGCCGAGGAGGACGCCAAGCCCAGCGGCGACCGGCTCCGCGAGTTCCGCGCCTCGAACCGCGATTCGCTGCTGCAGGGACTGTTCGCCGACGCGCCGATCTACGACGACCTGGAGGCCCTGGGCCTGGCGGATTCGCTCAGTCTGTACGCGGAACTGGTCGGCATGCGGGACCCGCTGTTGCAGCAAGTCCTGGCCGGCAAGTCGCCGCAACAGCGGGCGGGCGAGCTGGTCTCCGGCAGCCAGTTGCAGAAGGTCGAACTGCGGAAACAACTGGCCGCAGGCGGCGCGGCGGCCTTGCAGGCGTCCCAAGACCCGATGCTCGTCCTGGCGCGGCTGGTCGACGCCGCCGCTCGTGAAGTCCGCAAGCGGTATGAAGAGCAAGTCGAGGAACCGCAGTTGCAGGCCTACGCCCGCCTGGCCGACGCCCGCTTCCGGCTGCTGGGCACCGACACCTATCCCGACGCCACGTTCACCTTGCGGTTGTCCCTGGGCGTCGTGCGCGGATTCACCGATGAACTGGGCCAGCCGATCCCGCCCTGGACCACCATCGCGGGCGCCTACCAGCGGGCCGCCGACCACGAAAACACCCCGCCGTTTGCCCTGCCCCCGTCCTGGCTGGACCGCAAGGACCGCCTGAACCTCGACACGCCGTTCAACTTTATCTGCACCAACGACATCATCGGCGGCAACTCGGGCAGCCCCGTCGTGAACCGCCAGGGCGAGTTCGTCGGCATCATCTTCGACGGCAACCTCCCGTCGCTGGTCTGGGACTTCATCTTCAGCGAAGAACAAGGCCGCTCCGTCTCCGTCGACGCCCGAGCCATCGTCGAGTCTCTCCGCAACGTCTACGACGCCGCCAGCCTGGCCAACGAACTAGGACAATAAGCTCCGACATCTGACATCCGACATCCAAGATCCAACATCTGAAATCTGAAATCTGGCACCCGAAATCTGAAATCCGAAATCCGAAATCTGCCCATGACCCCAGCAGAATTCCGCCGCCACGGTTACCAAGTCATCGATTGGATCGCCGAGTACATGGAAACCGTCGAGCGGTATCCGGTCTTGGCCCAGGTCCAGCCGGGGCAGATCCGCGCCCAGCTGCCGCCGCAGCCGCCGGACGAGCCGGAGGCGTTCGACGCGCTGCTGGCCGACTTTCAGCGGGTGATCCTGCCCGGGATCACGCACTGGCAGTCGCCGAACTTCTTCGCCTTCTTCCCGTCCAACAATTCCGGCCCGTCGATCCTGGGCGATCTGTTGTCGTCGGGATTGGGCATCCAGGGCATGCTGTGGCTGACCAGTCCCGCGTGCACCGAGCTGGAGACGCACGTGCTGGACTGGGTTGCCGACATGCTCGGCCTGCCGGCCCGGTTCAAGTCCGACAGCGCCGGCGGCGGGGCAATTCAGGACAGTGCGTCGAGCGCTTCGTTGTGCGCACTGCTGGCGGCACGCGAACGGGCGACGCAGTACGAGTCGCGCCGGCTGGGAGTCACGAAGCGGCTGGTCGCCTACGCCTCGGAACACGCCCACTCGTCGATCGAGAAGGCGATGAACATCGCCGGGCTGGGGACGGACAACCTGCGGAAGATCCCCGGCGACGAGCAATTTCAGCTCCGCACGGATGCCCTGTTGGCCGCCATTCAAGCCGACTTGGCCGCCGGCTTGACGCCCTGTTTCGTCAGTGCCACGGTCGGCACGACCTCGTGTGGCAGCGTGGACCCGCTGCCGGCGATCGGCGAGATCTGCCGCCGGTTCGGCTTGTGGATGCATGTCGACGGGGCGATGGCCGGCACGGCCGCTTTGTGTCCCGAATTCCGCGGGATGCACCAGGGCTTGGAACTGGCCGACAGCTACTGCTTCAACCCGCACAAGTGGATGTTCGTCAACTTCGACTGCGACTGTTTTTTCGTCGCGGACCGCAAGGCACTCGTCCAGACGCTGTCGATTCTGCCCGAGTACCTGCGGAACCAGGCCACCGAGGCGGGCAGCGTGATCGACTATCGCGATTGGCAAGTGCCGCTGGGCCGCCGCTTCCGGGCGTTGAAGCTGTGGTTCGTAATCCGCAGCTTCGGCGTCCACGGCTTGCAGCAGCGCATCCGCCAGCACGTGGCGCTGGCCCAACAGTTCGCCGCCTGGGTGGCCGCCGATCCGGACTTTGAGCTGGCCGCCCCGGCCCCGCTGAACCTGGTCTGCTTCCGCCATCGCGGCGGCGACGCGGTCAACCAGCAGATCATGGACCGCCTGAACCAGTCCGGCCAGCTGTACCTGAGCCACACGCGACTGGCTGACAAGTTAACCCTGCGGATGTCGATCGGCCAGACCGACACGCAGCTCGAGCACGTCGAGCGGGCCTGGCAACGGATCCGAGCCGCGGCGGCAGAAAGTTGAACCGAAGAGATATGCCCTCGAAGGAACGCCCCCAAATCCACTTGTTCACCGACGGCGCCTGCTCGGGCAATCCCGGGCCGGGCGGTTGGGCCTACATCCTGCGGCACGTGGGGACGCCCAGAGAGAAAGAAGCCACGGGCGCGGCCAGCCTGACCACCAGCAACCGCATGGAATTGACGGCTGTGATCAGCGGCCTGGAAGCCCTGCGCGAGCCCTGCGACGTAACGCTTTACACCGACAGCGAGTACGTAGGCAAGGGGCTGAGCCAATGGATGCCCCGCTGGAAGGCCAACGGCTGGCAACGGCGCGAAGGCGACCAGTGGAAGCCGGTCAAGAACGAGGAGTTGTGGCGGCGGCTCGACGAGCTGGCGACGGTGCACCGCGTGGTGTACCAACGCGTGGCGGGGCACAGCGGACACCCCGAGAACGAACGCTGCGACCAACTGGCCGTACAGGCCTACCAGGAGTTCCTCAAGTGACCCGCTCGCTCTTGCATCGCAATTGAGCCGACCGAGCGGCAGGTCCCTCCCGCATGAAGAAGTCGGCAGCCGCACCAAGGCCCTGGCGTTCGACCCCGGGCGTTGAAGTTGCGGCAAGCAGCTTCTGCCTGGGGCGGCAGTTGAGGTCCCACGTGACGTCGGCCGGGTGAGTAAGCGGAGCCACGCGCGGTGCCATGCCCGTCCTCAAGCATGAGTCGCCCACGTCCCAGCAGAACCAGACGCGTCCCGTTTCGCTATCCAGTATCCGTTGCGAGCAGTCCCTTCGTCGGCCTTCCTGCCGGCCAGGCCGGCGACACCGAACGGGCCGGCGCACGCTTGGCGCATGCGGAGCGGCCGGGTACCTTGATTGCCAGTCGTCGACCTCCCGCTGGCCTGCCCGCATTCCTTGTTTGGCTGCGGCCAACGGCCGCGTCGGACGCTGCAAAGGACGAGTCCCATGAGAACGGCACTGTGGGTCGTCATGACCTTGACTGCCGCCGGTCCGTCATCGGCGGAGGAAAGTTGGTGGCAGTTTCGTGGTCCGACCGGCGAGGGGCACACGAACGCCGCTGGCCTCCCTCTGAGCTGGAGGGAAGACCTCAACATTGCCTGGAAGACGGCCCTCCATGACCGCGGCTGGTCGTCGCCCGTCATTTACGGAAACCAGATCTGGCTGACGGCTGCGACGGGGGATGGCTACCGGCTGTTCGCCCTCTGCGTGGATCGGGAAACAGGGAAGATCGTCCACGACCTTCACGTCTTTGACGTCGAGCAACCGCAGCCGATCGCTGCGGAGAATACCTACGCGACACCGACGTCGGCGATCGAGCCGGGCCGGGTCTACGTGCACTACGGCACCTACGGGACGGCCTGTCTGGATTCCGCCTCGGGCGCCATCCTTTGGACCCGCCGCGATCTGAATTGCGACCATGAGTCCGGGGCCGGGCCCTGCAGTTCCCCGTTCCTGTTGGGGAACTTGTTGGTCGTGAACGTCGACGGCCGCGATGTCCAGTATCTGACCGCGGTCGACACCGCGAACGGCAAGACCGTCTGGAAGACGGACCGCTCGTTCGCGTACGCGACGGTTCCCGTTCACAAGCGCAAGGCGTTCACCATGCCGCTCTTGGTTCCCCGCGGGGCCGGACAGCAACTGGTCAGCCCAGGGGCCCAGGCCATCTATGCATACGATCCTCTGACGGGCGGGGAACTCTGGCAGATCCGGCACAACGGCTTTTCCCTAGTCCCTCGGCCGGTGTACGGGCACGGGCTCGTGTTCTTCGTCACGGACCAGGACTTTCCCGAGTTGTGGGCGGTCCGTCCCGACGGAACGGGCGACGTGACTGACAGCCACGTGGCGTGGAAGGAGAGCCGCGGCATGCCATCTCGAGCGTCTCCGCTGCTGGTTGATGACCTGCTGTACGTGATCAGCCATCAGGGCGTTCTGTCCTGTCTGGACGCGAAAACCGGGGAGCTTGTCTGGAAAGATCGATTGGAGGGCAAGTATTCGGCTTCCCCCATCCACGCCGGCAACCGGATCTACTTCTTCAATGAGAGCGCCGTCTGCACGGTCATTAGGCCGGGGCGACAGTTGGAAGAGCTGGCTGTCAACCGACTCGACGAGCAACCGCTGATGGCGAGCCCCGCGGTGGCCGGCGATTCGTTCTTCATCCGAACCGAAAAGTACCTGTATCGAGTCGAGGAGACCACGCCATGAACGCTTTCCTGTCCCGTCGTCAATTACTCGGACTGGCCGCCGCGGCCTCCGTCACTGCGGTCCAGCGGAACTTGGCCCAGGACACTGCGGCGCCCGCTCCGACGGCCAGGCCGCGTCTGGCGGTGTGCATCGACGCCCTGTTTTCGGACGTGCCCTTTGAAGAACGCCCGGCGAAAGTGAAGGCGGCTGGCCTGGACGCCTTCGAGTTCTGGGGCTGGCGCGGGCGCGACATGGACCGCCTGGCCCGGATTCGCGAGGAACTCGGCATGGAGGTCGCCGGCTTTGCCTGCGACACCGGCGGCCCGCTGGTGGCCCCGGGCAGCGCCCAGCGGATCATCGCGCCGCTGAAGGACACCTTGGCGACCGCCCGGAAACTCGGCTGCCGCCAGATCATTGCCGCGGTGGGCAACGAATTGACGGACGTGCCCCGCGCCCAGCAGCACCGGAATTGCGTCGAGGCATTCCGCGCCGCCGCGCCGTTGTGCGAGGACGCCGGCGTGACGTTAAGCATCGAAACGCTCAACGTGCTGGTCGACCACAAGGGCTACTACCTGGCCACTTCCGAAGAGGGCTTCCGCATGGTGGATGCAGTGGCGAGTCCCCGCGTCCGCCTGTTGTTCGACATCTACCACCAGCAGATCACCGAGGGCAATCTGATCGCCAACATCACGGCCAACCTTGGGAAGATCGCTCACTTCCATGTGGCCGACGTGCCGGGCCGCCACCAGCCGGGCACCGGCGAGATCCATTACCTGAATGTCTTTCGCGCGATTGCCGCCCACGGTTACACCGGCTTCCTGGGCCTGGAAATGTGGCCGACCGTGGACCCCACACAGGCGATCCGCGAGTCGATGTCGCTGCTGGCGGAAGCGACGGCCGGGCGCAGCCCGTGAAGCGGATCGCAGTGACAAGCGGAGCCACTCATCGCTGCATGTCTGTGACACACCGCCGCGCGCGTCTGTGGACCGCCTTGTCCGGCCTGTTCTTGGGGTTGCTGGTCGCCACCAGCGGCGCGGCGATGATCTACAAGCCGTCCGTGGGCCGCTTCAAGGATGGATTCATTCTGTGGCACGAGGGGCAGTTCCACCTGTTCAGCATGTACGAAATCACGGTTGGGCCTGAGCCGCGATCCGCGTGACGGCACGAACGACCTACCGGAGGCCCGTTTTTCGTTTGGTGTGCGTGCAGCGTCACGGCGGCTTGTGTCCCTCAGACGCCGGGAACGTACCCCGTGCCGAAGCGGTTCTTGGATTGCTCGCGGAAATTGGGGAACAGGGACATCAGGGCGGTGGTGCCGCCGTCGGCGACCAGGGTCTGGCCGACGATGAACTGGGCGTCTTCCGAGCACAGGAAGGCGGCCAGGCGGGCGATGTCCAGCGGCCGGCCCGCGCGGCCCACGGGCACAGAGTTGCGGGCGGCCTCGGCGGCGGCTTCCTCCGCGAATCCGGGGATCGCCTTGTAATAATTCTCGACCGTGACCCAGCCGGGCGCAATCGCATTGACGCGGACGCCCTGGTGAGCCAGTTCCATGGCCAGCGAACGCGTGTAGGCCACGATCGCCCCCTTGGTGCCGGCATACACGGAATGCTCGGGAGCGCCCTGCAGGCCGTGCACGGACGTGATGTTGCAGATCGCTCCACCGCCGCGCGGCAGCATGTCGCGCACGATCTGCTGCGTCAGGAAGAATTGGGCCCGGATGTTGACGTCGTACAACAAGTCGAATTGGGCGCGGGTCACTTCGAGGAACGGCTTGTTCAGGGTGATTCCCGAGTTGTTGACCAGGCAGTCGACGCCGCCCAGGAACTCGATGGCTCGGCGTCCCAGTTCGGCCACCGAGTCGAGATCGTCAAAGTTGGCGGGCACGACCGTCGCGCGGCGGCCCAGCGAGCGGATCTCCTCGGCGGCGGACTCCGCTCCTGCACCGCTGTGGGCGTAGTGCAGCACGACGTCAGCGCCCTGGCGGGCGAACTCCAAGGCGATCTCGCGTCCGATTCCTGTGCCCGAGCCGGTGATCAAGGCTCGCTGGCCGGCCAGTTTGGCCTGGGCTGTCATGGCGTCGTCTCCGGAAAAGTGAATGGCTCGCCGTGTTCCAGCTGGCGGTAACGGTCGCCGATGCCTTCCACGATCAAGTTGGTGCGCAATAACCGGGGCGGCAGGCTGTTGTCGGGGAACATGTCGTAGTGGCAGGGGATCGCGATCTGGACGTTCAGTTCCCGGGCCAGCCGCGCCGCTTCGATCGGTCCCATGTTGCGGAACGCCGGGTTGATGACCGCGACCAACACGTCAGGCTTATGCGGACCGACCGCCAGCGCCAGGATCTCGTGATAGGCCGTGTCGCCCGTGAAGTAGACGCCGCAGCCCCCGACGACTCGGACCAGGTACCCGACGTGCGTCAAGTCGTCTCCGGCGAACGGGATCGCGAACGTCGCTCGAATCTCCAGGTCGCCGAGCGTGTAGACCTTGTTCGGCCAGGTCATCCGGATCTGGTCCGGGGGGACGCCCAGCGACTGGAGCTTGTCAACCGTCTCGGCCGGCGCCAAGTACGGCCCGCAGCCGCCGGCTGCGCGATAGCCGGCCAACGTCTCCGGATCGAGGTGATCCCCGTGGCTGTGCGTCATCGCATACAGGTCGATCCCAACCATGTCCGCCGGCGCCAGCGGCGGCGGCACGAGCCGATCCAAGTTCACCCCGACCTGATCGCCGATCGTCTTGGCCGAATTGGACAGGTACGGATCGATCACCAGCAGCTTGCCGGCGGGACTCTTGACGACATACCCGCCCTGGCCCAGCCACCACAAGGTCAGCGAGCCCGGCGGGACATCGTGCGTTCGCAAGTGCTCGGCGGACAGTCTTTTCATCTTTGCTCCGTCCATGGGAGATGTTCGGGTGCCTGGGGTCGAGTGCAGCGAGCCCCCAGAGGCAGGAACTGGGGGCTCGCCACTCATACCTCGCGGCTCGACCCCAGGCACCCAACCCCCAGAGGCAGGAACCGGGGGCTCGCCACTCGTACCCCGCGGCTCGACCCCAGGCACCCAACCCCAATTCTTCGCCTTGACAGACTACGCGCGTTCCCGGAACCAATGATACAGAAAAATGCCGGCCGCAACATTCACGTTCAACGAATCCACGCCCGGCCGCATGGGAATTGTCACGCGGCGGTCGCACAGCCGCAAGTAGTCGGGGCCCAGTCCGAAGCCTTCGCTGCCGAACAGCAACGCGGCACGTGCCGTCGGCTGTACCGACTCCAACGCCTCGGCATCGTCCGCCAGCACCGTGGCCACCAATTGAACCCCCAAGTCGTTGCGCAGCGTCAACAGATCGCCGGGCAGATCGTCGCTTTCGATCAGCGGCAGATGGAAGTTGGCGCCCATCGAGGTCCGAGCGACCCGCCGTGAAAAAGGATCGGCGCACTCCTCACCCAAGAGGACGGCTTGGACTCCAAACGCCGCTCCGCTGCGCAGGATCCCGCCCAGGTTCTCCGGGTCCTTGATGCCGACGCAAACGATCCAGGCGGTCGACTGGGGAGAGGCTGCCAGCAGCTGCCGCAGATCGGCCTGCGGCGGCCGAATCCCGCAGGCCAGCACGCCCCGATGAAACCGAAACCCGATCAGTTCCCGGACCAGCGCGTGGGGAAGCACTAGCAGGGGAATGTCCGCCGGCAGCCGAGCCGCCCACTCGTCGGCCAGCCGCGGTTCGACCAGCACGGATTCCAGCCCCAACCCACTGGCCAACAACCGCTCGGCCAGCAGTTCGCCTTCGACCACGAACCGCTGCCCCCGCCGCTTGGCCAACGGCGACTTCAAGTCGCGATACACGGCCAGCCGCGGGTCGTCCGCTGACTCGATTTGTACCACATTCATTCCGCGGTGTCCCTCTGGTCGTCGGAGCTGCCTGTTTCTGCGGTATCCACCCGGCCCCGCGGGCTGTCAATCTAATCGTGGCGTAAGCTTCCAGCTTGCGATCTAGGTAACGGCCGCAAAATAGTGAACCGAAGACAGGTAGTGTCGGCAAGCTGAAAGCTTACCCCACGTGCCGGCCACGGCTAGATCAACAACCCGCCCGCGCCGGTGGAATCTGGCTTGGCAACGCAACGTTACGCAACTTCGCCGTGACTCACTCATCTTCTTCTGCCGCCTGGTGCACCCATTCCAGCGTGATCGGTCTCGCATCTTCTGGCGAGTCGAAAGTCGGAAAGACCGACGGGTCCCCGAGCCGCTCGAATGGGGGAAGCCCCTTGCGCATCAAGTCAGAAATGACCTGTCCCAGCGGTCTACGCTGCTGCTTGGCGAGCAATCTGGCCGCACAAAGGACGTCGTCATCGATAGTGACGGTCGTTCTCATACCCACATGATGATGGATTCTGGATGCGCAGGGGATGCCCGTGTCATCTCCGCTGTTCCAATACGGGCGGTTCGAACAGCCCGTAACCGACGGTGTGGTAGTTGGCTCCCGGGGGCGGACCCGAGTCGGGGGCTTGGCGGAAATCCCAGGGCCAGGCTTTGCCTAACACCGGCTTGCCGTGGTGCGGGCCGAGCGTGTTCTTCAGCGTGCCGACGACGCGCAGTTGAATCACGTTGCGTCCCGCGTGCAGGCGGTCGGTCACATCGACTTCCCACGGGCGGCTGACCAGGTGGCCTGCCGACTTGCCGTCCACCAACACCTCGGCCACGCTGCCGTACCACGCCGGCACCCGCAGCACGTACCGACCCGCCAACTCCGCAATCTCGAACGCTTGCTCGTACACGACGCCTTCGGCATAGCAGGGCAGGCCCTGTTGATTCCAGGGGCCCAATTGCAGCGGAGCGGCCGGGGTGATCGCCCAGCCGGAGTCCTGCGAGGCCAAGGCGAACTCGCCGATCACAAAGGCGGATTCCAACTCATGAAACACGGTCATCGGCGCTGCCTTGAGCACGACCGTGTTCTCGCCCACGACGGCCACGTCCGCAAGGCCGATTCTGCCGAACGCTCGGTCCAGCCACCACGCGTTCGGCTGGGCTTGAACCGGCCGGCCGTTGCAGGTGATCGCGTACAAATCGGGCCGTTCGAGCACGATCGCCAGGCTCTCCGGCACGCGCTCGGCGATGCGGAAGCGATAGGTCGCTTCGAACTGGCTGTCCGCGGGGAATGGCTTGCTGATGATCTCGTCACGGAACTGCACCGCGTGGTCCCAGGGGTTCTTCTCCCAGCCGAACTTCTGGAACAGGAACTGAGTCGCGTGGTAGCAGTACAGACCCGACTTGGTCTCGCCGCCCGCGGTCACGTCGACAAAGTCCAGCGGCAGCACATTGGGACCGACACGCCGCGCCGTTAACGGTCCGGCGGGCGGGACGGCTGTGATTTGCGGCTCTGCCGGGGGCGACGCCGCGGCGGGCTGGTTCTTCAGGAACAGCAACAGCGATCCGCACGGCGGCAACTCGAACGCGACTTGCACACCGGTGTCCACTTTGACCGCCGGATACGGCTGAACCGCGCCCGATTGCGGCAGCCATTGCTCGACGCCTGCCAGGCGGCTGTCTACCGTGCCGCTGCTGGAATGCTCGCTGCTGGTATTGACCAGCAGCACCAGCTCACCGTCGTCCAGCCTGCGCCGCATGTGGAACAGGATGCCTTGGTCGCCGTCCGCTCGCCGGATGGCAAATCCGTCGCTGTTTAGTTCCAGCAGCTTTTGCGGCAGCTGAGCCGGATCGACCGTCTGCCACGTGGACTCACGGGCCAGGCGCTCGAACCGGTCGGAAACCGCGCCGTCCACACGCTGGGGCGTCGAGCCGCAGCACAAGACGCGGCCGCCGGCGGCAATCCACTGCTCCAGCAGCTTGACCGTCGGACCGTTCAAGTTCTCGGTCCGCGACGGCAGGACCAGCGTGTGGTAGCTGCGGCGGCCGACGACCAACGCGGCCGCGGAGCCGCTCGTTACGGACCCATGCCGCGCCAGGATGTCTTCACAGCCGATGTCGTACTCGACCTGGGCCCGCTCGAGGGCGTTGCTCAGATCCTGGAATTGGCTGCCCAGTTCCTGCAGCGACGCGGCGCCCGTGGGATCCGGCTGGTACATCCAGGCCGAGGTGGTCGGCTGCAGCACCAGGATCCGATTGATCTGCTGGCCATGCGACATGGCAGCCGACAGCCGGGTGAAATAGTCGGCCATCACGTGATAGTCGTTCCACCACGGCGTGTGGTACGAGAACGATTGGGGATGGTCGCGTTTGCGAGTGCCCCGGATCGTGATGTAGGACAGGTGTTCGTCCAACGTGTTCACGCCCAGCACGACCAGCCAATCGCCGATTCGCTTCATGTCCTCGAATCGCAAATCCCAGCCGCCGGCGCCGTAGGCTTCGCACAGCGTCCGCTGGCGGCCCAACTGGTTGGCGACGCTGGACAGTTCCTTGACGGTCCGGGCGTTGCCGAACTGGCCGTTGACGTCCTCGCTGTACTGGTTCATCAAGTTGTCGATCGCCGGCCGCTGGTGCCAGGCGTACATCGCCATGTTGTCGCCACCGTGGCCGGCGCCCGGCCAACCGTGTTCCCAGTAGTGGCCGGTGAACTCGAGGTGGTGCTGTTCGCAATACTCGTAGCACGGCTTGGCCCAGCGGTCGATGAATTGTTCCAGCAGCAACTGGAAATAGTTGTGCCGGACGCGTTTCCAGTCGCCGACCGGCAGTTGCAGGCTCGCCAAATGGTCGACCAGGTCGTATCCCCAGCGCTGGCGGAAGGCCTCCGGCAGATGGTCCGACCAGTGCGGCGCTCCAAACGGCGCCAAATGCGGCTCGTCCGTGAACCAGCCGGGAATGCGGCGGCCGAACTGGTCGCCAAACCGTTGTCGATACGGTTCCAGGGTGAGTTCGATGAACTTCTCCGTGACGCCCGGGTGCAGCAGATCGACATACGGCCCACCCCCGGTCCACGGCGAATCGGGCGCTCGCGCCAGCCGTGCGATCAGGTACCGTTCGGCAGCCGGCGCTTGGCCCTGGCGTGCCTGGGCCGTCACGTTGGCAGCCGTGTCGCCCGTGATGGCATACACGCCCAGGACATCGTCGCCCAAGCTGGCGGGCTGCTGAACGGATTCGAACTTCAAGCCCCGCCCGCGGGATTCGGGCATCAGCCGCGGCACCCAGCCGCCGGCGAATCCGGACGGGTACGAGTTCTCGTCGTAAATCCAGAGGTTCATGTCCAGCCGTTCGGCTTCGTCCAAAGCGACCCGCCACAGCCGGAACCAATCATCGGACAGGTACGGCGTCATCATTCCCGGCCGCGGATGCACAAAAGCCTGCTTGACGTGCTGGGCCGCCAGATCGCGCAACGTCAGCCGGATCTGGTCCTCGGTCAACATGTCGTTCCAGACCCACAGCGGAGCCGAACTGTACTCGCGGGGCGGCTGGGCGAACACCTTTTTCAGAGACGCCGAGTCGTCGGCCGTCACGGGACGGCCGACGAGCAGCAGGCCGCTGCATACCGACAAGGTGAGCAGGGCGAGGGCCGCCGGTGCGGATTTGCCGTGGTGCAACATGGGGTGGGCTCCTGGAAAAAAACACCGTTTGATATTATTTATAACCCCCCATTTATAAATGGGCGGCATCCTACCGCAGGTCGGATCGCTTGCGGCGGGGCGCGGTGCGGTCGGGTTCATCCGCGTCGCGCTTCGGCGTCGCGTGCGGCGGAGGCGGGCCCGGGGAAGCGAGGTCGATGTCGATATCGCTGCCGAAGTACTTCTCCCGGGCCTCGGCATGATTCAAGACCTCGGCGGGTGTGCCGTGGCACAGCACCTGGCCCTTGCTGATCACGTAGCTGCGGTCGGTGATCTGCAGCGTTTCCCGCACCTGGTGGTCGGTGATCAGGATCGAGATCCCACGGGAACGCAGATCGCGAATGATCTCCTGGATACTCTGGATGGTGACCGGGTCGATGCCCGTGAACGGCTCGTCCAACAGGATGATCTGGGGATCGGAGACCAGGCAGCGGGCGATCTCCAGCCGCCGCCGCTCGCCGCCCGACAGCGACGCGGCCTTGGCCTTGCGCAGATGCGTGATCTTGAACTGTTCCAGCAACTGGTCGCAGCGCGCCCGCCGCTCGGCTCGGCTCTTGCCCAGCAACTCGAGCATGGCCAGCAGGTTGTGCTGGACGCTCAGCTTGCGGAATACACTCGATTCCTGGGCCAGGTATCCCATGCCGCCATCGCGGGCGCGGCGAAACATGGGCCAGTCGGTGACATCCTGGCCGCCCAGGAAGACCTTGCCCTCGTTGGGGTCGATCATTCCGCAGGTCATGCGAAAACTGGTCGTCTTGCCGGCGCCGTTGGGCCCCAGCAGGCCGACGATTTCGCCGCCGTCGACGTAAAAGTCGACGCCGTCGACGACTCGCCGGCGGCCGTAGTTCTTGACCAGTCCTTGCACTTCCAGGATTCTCATTTCGCCGCCTCCGTGCTTCGAGTCTCCTCGCTCAGCGAATCAGGCCCATCCGGCGGAAGTTCGGCCAGAACGGAATCGGCCGCCGCCAGGCATGAGGCCAATAGATCATCAAGGCTTTGCCCGTCAGCAGTTCGCGTTTGACCAAGGGGGGCGTGTCCGGGAACCGCGAGGTCCAGACCCGGGCGTCTTGGCTTTGCGGACTGTTGTCTCCCATCGGGAAAAAGTCGTCGGGGCCCAGGACGAACTTGACATTCTCACGCCGCGCGTCGAACAACGTCGTGGTCGCCCAGGACTTGGGGTCGGCGAACACATGAGCGATGTAGTTGGCTCGGTTCGAAATCGAACCGGGGTACAGCAAGTCCTCGTAGTCATCCTCGGCGGGAATCCGCCCGTCTTCCTCGGTGTCGTAGGACGAGGCGACGTAGTACACATCGCGGAGCACCTGCAGGTTTTGGACGCGCAAGGCAACGCCGGCGGCGCCGAGCCCCGCGGGCTCGAGATCGCCCGCGTCCTGCGGACTCCATTTCGGCTTGACGTTCGCGTCCGGCTGGTACGTGGTGGGACCGTCGAACTCGACCAGTCGCTCGTCGACCCACAGCAGCATCTGCTCGTCGCAATTCGCCAGCCGCAGGTCAAACGTTCCCGGCCCACGCACCGGCGTGCTGGCCTTGGGATGCTTGACCTGGCTGCCGTCCTCGCCGAAGAACGCCCGCTGGCCGTCGTCGATGGACAGCACGGCCTCGCCGGTCGCGACGTCGATGCGGCACGTGTAATGCACGCCGCCTTGGACCAGATCCAGCAGGACCGCGCCCTGGTTGCCCTGGATCTCCACGCCCCGGGCGTTCAATGCCAGATCGCCCACCCAGTGCATGCCGATGGCCGCGGCGTTCCGATAGCGAGCGCCTTCGCCGCCGTCGTTGTACGCGTAATAGTCCGTGATCAATTGCCCTTGCAGTTGTCCGTCCGCCAGCCGCCGCGGAATCCTGCCCCGGCCCAGATCCTCCCAGTCTTCGGTCCACGGCACCAGGTGCCGATACCGCAACCACGCCGGCGTCTCGGCCGCGGACGTGGTTTCGAATCCCTGCCCATCGGCCTGAGGACGCCAGGCGGGAGCCTCGGCCGCCGACCATTCCTGCCAACGGCTCGGCCACCCCGCGTCGGTCAGTTCCGCCGAGCGATACTGCGCGTCGTCGACCAGTTGCAGCATCGCCTTGACCTTGTGCGGCGGCTTGCGGGCGATCCGGAACGGGCCGGCATCTCCCTCCTCCGCCGCCCGAGTGTAGATGTTCCCGTGGTGAATCCAGAGCGTTTCGTTCGGCAGCCCGATCAGACGCTTGATGTAGTTCTGTTTCGCATTGCCCGGAAACTTGAAAACGATCACATCCCAGCGCCGCGGATCGCCGACCTCGTACGCGAACTTACTGACCAGGATGCGATCGCCGTTGAACGACCGCTGGTTGGGATCCCGGTCCTTGCGCAGGTCCATCGGATAGCGGCAGATGGGACAGGTCGTGGTTTTGACTTCGCCGCCCCCGTCGTTTTCGACGCTCGCCCCGGTCCGGTAGGGACAGCCGCATTTCGCGCACGTCACGTCCATGTGGCGCCCCTGCAGCGTCGGCGCCATCGAGCCGGTGGGGATGACGAACGCCTCGGCCACAAAGGCGCGGAACAAGAAGGCGAGGATTACCGCCACGGCAATCGACTCGATCGTCTCCCGCGTCGCCCGCCCGCTGTGGTCTTGGTCGGTCTGCTTCTGGTCTGGCTTGGTCGGTGCGGTCGCCGCAGGACTGCCGCCGTAGGGTTTCAGTTTGCTCATGCGTGCTCGCTTGTTCGTCGTCGTGCCCGCTCGGATCGTCTTCTAACCGCGTGCGATAAGGTATTCGTTGGGTAACAGGGTAATATAGCGAAAAAAGACGCTGGTGATAAATGGGTGGTTATCCATGGGACGGGGGTCGGAGGTGCGCTGAAAGCCGAAGCAATCTTGCCAGAAACCATTGATTGACACAAGTCGGACCGTCGAGGACACTGGTTCAAAACCACAGCCATTTCTTTGCGAGGTTCCTCAAGATGCCTCCCGACGCGAGTTCTGACGGCCTCCTGCTGGCGGGGCGACGAGTCGCTTTTCTGGGCAAACTGGGTGGAGTCACGAAGCGGGAAGCCCAACACATGGTCCGCGAGCACGGCGGAACGCCGGTCGACAAAGTGAGTTGCGACGCGGACCTGATCGTGATCGGCGCCGACGAGTTGCCGTTGAGCGAGGCCGACGAAATGCTGGACGAGGTGACTCGACAGGCGGCCGCGGACGGCCGGCTGGAGATCATCGGCGAAACCCAGTTGTGGCAACGGCTGGGCTTGATGGAAAGCGAACAGAATGTGCGCCGGCTATATACGCCGGCGATGCTCGCGGACCTGCTGAACGTCTCGGTCGCGACGATCCGCGGCTGGCGCCGCCGGGGCCTGATCGTGCCGGCCCGGGAAGTCCGCCGTCTGCCGTATTTCGACTTTCAAGAGGTCGCCACGGCACGCCGCCTGGCTCAGCTGCTAGCAGCCGGCGTGACCCCAGCGGCGATCGAGAAGAAACTGGCGGAACTGTCCCGGTTCGTTCCGGAGGTGGAACGGCCGCTGGCCCAGCTGTCGATCATCGTCGAAGGCCGGCAGCTGCTGCTGCGCCAGGGCGAAGGGTTGATCGAGCCCGGCGGTCAGATGCGGTTCGATTTCGAGGCCCTCGAGGAGCAGGTGGAGCCCAGTCACAGCGAACCCGAGGGCGTGGCGACGCTGAGTTTCGAGAAGTACCTGGCCGAGCAGACCGCCGTGCCGACCGGAGACGAGATCTTGGCGATGGCGGTTCAGCTGGAAGAAGAAGGCCGCTTGGAGGACGCCGCGGAGATGTATCGCGTGGCGATGTCCGCCAACGGACCGACGGCGGAAGCCTGTTTCCAACTGGCCGAACTGCTCTATCGCCTGGGCGACCTGGCCGGGGCGCGGGAACGCTACTACATGTCGATCGAGTTGGACGAGAACTACGTCGAGGCGCGGGCCAACCTGGGCTGCGTGCTGGCGGAACTCGGCCAACGCGAACTGGCGGTCTCCGCCTTTCAAGGCGCGTTGAAATACCACGATGGCTTTCCCGATGTCCATTTTCACCTCGCCCGCATCCTGGACGAACTGGGGCAGCGGGACGAGGCGGAAACGCACTGGCGGGAATTCCTGGACCTCGCCCCCGACAGCCCCTGGGCCGACGAGGCCGTCAGCCGGCTCCGCGGACGGTGACGGAAGGAGTGCGGTACAGGTCGCGGACGCGTTGCATGTCACCGCACAGCACCACCTGTAGGCACGCCCACGCTAGCCATTCGGCTGGCTTCAGGGCCAGGTAGCCCAAGTCCGCCATGAGGGGATGGACCAGCAGCGCCGCAAATCGAGGTCCCAGGCGGTCGTAAAGCCAGCGACAACGGCGGTGGCAGCGCGGACTGACACTGGCCAGCAACAGTTCCAGTGCCTTCAGACGCCGCAGCTGGTCGTTGACCCGGAATACCGCCCCGTCCGGAGCAACGTACGACTGGCTGCGAACCACGCGTGCATGCCCTTGAGCCACTGCCGTGCAGACGAAGCACCCCCCGGGAGGTGACAGCGGCAAACGGGCATACTGGTCCAGCATGGCCAGGAAGGAAATCCGCCATGCCGCCAAGTGGGCGGAAAGCCAGCCGAAGGCCGACAAAAGCTGGGCCAGACTGAAGCGGAACGGCGTCGCGCCCGACCATCGCAACAGGTAGATCGAGACCGCGGAATAGGTCGCCAGGGCCCAGGCCGTCGAGCACCACAGGCTGACAAAAATGGCGACATGGAAGAAAGCTGCCAGCGGCATGACGAACAGGACCGCCACAAACACCGCCACTTCCAGGCGGAACCTCCGCTCCAAAAGCAGCAAGATCCGGTAGACCAGCCACGGGATGAAGACAGCCGCAGCCGAGATCACCACGAACTGAATCTCGCCCGCATCGCCGCCAGTGGCAACCAGAAACACCAGCCAGTGCTCGGCGGCCACCAGCACGCCGGTGTAGATCCCGAAACGCACGACAGGGTGGTGCCAGAAACGAGCCGGCTGGACAACCAGCAAGGCCAGGCAGATCATGCAGTAGGCCAGGAACGGATACTGGGGCAGCGAGGACCGGTGCGAGAGCAGCAGCTGGGCGTAGGCGTTCCATTGGCCAGACTGCCAACTCGGCCCGTCGGGGAACGAGATCAGGAAACAGAAGAACGGCAGGATAACTCCGGCGAACAACCAGGTCCCTCGGACCAGCCAAGCCAGCGGACTGTCGGACACGATCGCCGGCAGGCCGGCGTGGCTCGGCTCGGCCGGCAGAGGTGTAGGGGGTGAAAGCTCGTTCATGGACGCAACCCGAATGTCGCGGCTCCGGCCCGCGTGCATCGTCAAGGTTAAGTATCGGGGTGCCTGGGGGCGAGCGCAGCGAACCGCCAGTGCCTGGGCCTCATTCCCCGTTGTCTTGCCCCCATTGTTAAGCCTGGCCGGAGCCCTAGCTCGGACCGCGATCGGGGTGCCGCGCCAAGACTTCACAGTGGGCCCGGACCGAGCTGCCCAGGCCGCCCAGTTCGTAGCCGCCTTCGAGCAGCGAGACCACGCGGCCCTCGGCGCATTCATCCGCCAGCTCGAGCATCAGCCGCGTCAGGTCGGCGAAATCCTCGTCCTCCAGCTGAAAGCCGCCCAACGGGTCGCCGTGCCGTGAATCAAAGCCGGCCGAGATCAGGACCAGCTCGGGCTTGAATCGCCGCGCGGCGTCCAGCAGATCGTCGGCAAAGGCGCCGTAGATCTCCGCGCGGCCGGCCCCCGCCGCGAACGGACGATTCATGGTCGTGCCCAACCCGCGATGGTACCCGGTTTCATCGCGCGCGCCCGTGCCCGGATACCAGGGCCACTGATGCGTGCTGAAGAAGAACACCGAATCGTCTTCGTAGAAAGCGTCCTGCGTGCCGTTGCCGTGGTGCACATCCCAGTCGACGATCAACACCTTGCCGATCCCGTGCCGCTGTTGGGCATGGCGGGCGGCCAGGGCCGTGTTGTTGAACACGCAGAAGCCCATGCCGCGTCCCGGCGTCGCGTGGTGCCCGGGCGGCCGCAGCACGCAAAAGGCGTTCTTGACCGCCCGTTCGACAACCCGATCGACGGCCAGGCAAGCGCCGCCCGCCGCCAGCAGCGACGTGTCCCACGAACGGGGACCGATCGACGTGTCTCCCGTGCTCAGATACGCGCTGCCGTTCAGGATCTCGCGGCGTGCGGTGTCGACGTAACCGCCGACGTGGACGCGCAGCAATTCCTCGCGCGTGGCCGGCCGCGGCGTGAGCCACTCCAGCCGGTCGGCGTACTCGGCGTTCCGCAACCGGTCCATGATCACCACGTACCGCGCCGGCGCCTCGGGGTGGCCGTAGCCGGGATCGTGGTCCGTGAACAGGTCCGACTGGACGATGCCGGTCCGCAAGTCAGCCGTCGCCGGCGTCGCAGATTCCTGAATCATGTCAGCAGCTCAAAATGAAGCGGGGAGAGCAGACGGTAGAAACACAGTGGGGTTCAAACTAGATCCCGTACGAACGCAGCAGGTACTGCAACGTCGCCAGGGACGGGTCTTGCGGCTGGACACAGTCGACCAGCGGAAACCGGTTGCCCGCGGCGTGCAGTTCCGCCAACTTGCCACCAACCCGCGGCAGTTCGGCATTGCTCAAGGCGCCGTAGGCCGACGTCTTGTACCGCAACGGTCCCCTGCGCCCGCTGACCTTGACACTGGCGTTCGGATCCAGCAACCGCACGCCCGCGTAGAACACGCACTGGAAGAACAGCGACTGGCTCAGGCCGCCGGTCAGCACATAGGTATCGACCGTCGACACGCCCGCCGCCCGGACTTCGGCCAACATCCGCTTGACGCGGAGCAGCAACTCCAGGGCGATCGACAGCTGCGTGTCGGCCACCTTGCCGCCGAGCGTGGAGGCGGCCCAGGACGGCGGGAATTCCTCGCGGTGGGCCACGTCGTCGTGCAGGACGCGGCGCAGTCCGGTCAGGTTGACCGACAGAGCCAGCTCGTTCAGCTCGTTCATCGTCTGCTTCAGTTCCGGCGCGAACTGGTCCAGGAACCGATTGTACCAGGCCCCGCAATCGGCCAGCATCAATAGTAATAACAGGCTGTCGCCGTAGAACTCGAACCGCAGCGAATCGCCGCCGGCGGGCAACTGGGCGGCCTTGGGACACGACAGGTTGATCGTCCCGCTCGTGCCGCCGGAGACAACCAGCTTGCGATAGTCGTCGGTCATCCCGCAACCCACGGCCGACGCGTGATTGTCGCCCAGTCCGGCGACGAACTGCCAGCCGGCCAGCAACTCGCGGAGCGGCTGCCAGGCATCGGCGGCGTCGCCCGCCGACTGGATGGTTCCCACGACCGTGCCGCTCTGCGCAGCTGCCGGGAACCAACCCACGTCAAAGCCCGCTGTCTCGATCACCCCGTCCGCCCGCTGGCGGCTCGCCTGCTCCAGCAGTCCGTTGCTCAGAGCGTCGGACGTGCTGAGCGACCGCTGGCCGGTCAAGCGGTGCGCGATCCAGTCGCCGGTCATGAAGACGGTGCCCAGCCGGTCCTTCAGGTCCGGCTGCCGATTCAGCACGCAAGCCAGCTTGGGCAACACGAACCGCGGTTCGATCTTGCCGACCGTCGGCTCCACGCCCAATCGCTGCAGCGAGGCCACTTCCTCGACCGCCGCATTGCATTGCCAGCTCAGGGCCGGCAACAGCGGCTGGCCGCCTTTGTCCAGCAAGACCATGTCATGTTGCCGGCACGCGACGGACAGATAGCCGGGAGTGGCTTCACCGCTGCGGTCGAACCGCCAGCCGCGGCTCTGCAACATGCCCAGCAGGTCGTGAAGCATGCCAGGAACCTCCTTCAACTCGAAGGCCGGAAACGCCGCGTCGTTCCGCCACGTGGTCGCCCCACGCATCGGCAGCGCCGCATAGTCCTCGGTGCCCTGATCGTCCCGCACGGCCACGGCAAACTCGGTGGTCGTCACGTCCAACGCCAAGAGATCCGCTACGCCCGTCGCCATCGTCTTCGCTGCCTCCCTAACCAAGCCACCATGTTGTCCGCCACGCCCCGGCTCGCCGCCCGGGTTGGCTTCCAATGTCTCACAGAATAGCCGCATTGCCAAGTCGAAACAGCCCGGGCGGCGGTGTGGAGCGGATTTTTCGAGCGGACGGGCGTGCCGAGGCGGGAGCCGTTTTTCGCCCGTTCGTGAATCGTGGTTTCGGCTGGCAGCCAATCACAACCCAACGCGTCCGCGAGGATCCACCGTAATCCGAAGTGTCCGCGACGATCCGCGACGTTTCCTCGCTGACGCGTCGGGTTACGATGAGCCACACTCCGCACAGGGCCCGCACAACTCGCCATAATCGTAACAGTTTGCGTAGACAGCTTGATTTGACGCAAGATCTTGATATCTTGAAACAGTGAGCGGCATTGTCTTTCCGGCACGCGATGCGACTTCCTGTAATTCGGAGGACTTCACTCATGTTTCGACCTGTGTGGAAATCATGTCTGTGGCTGGCTGCCTTGACGGTGGCCGGTTGGATGTTGTCGGCCAGTCCGGCTCAGGCCGGGTGGCACCACGGGCGGAGTGCCTGCTGTGGCTGGGGCGGCTACGGCTATTACGGCTACTCGTCCGCCTACGCGTACACCACCTCGTTCTGCAGCCCCTGCGCGACCGGGTGGGGCGCATCCTGGTACAACCCCAGCTGGGGCTGCTACTCGGGTTGGTCTTCGGGCCCCGCTTGGTACAACCCGAGCTGGGGTTGTTACTCGGGAGGCTACCGTCCCTATTACTCGCCCTGGTATGGCTCGTATGGTGTTGCTCGCAGCTGCTGCAATCCGGTCGTGGTGGAAGGCGGGGCGATCGTGCCCACGCCCGCTTCGCCGCCGCCGGCGACGTTGGCTCCCCAGCCCACGCTGCCACCGGCCTCAGTCTTGCCGACTCCGCCGGCTCCGAGCGCGGCCGTGACGCCCACGGCCCTGCCGGTCAACGCCACGCTGTTCACCGTCGTCGTGCCGGAGGATGCCCAAGTCTATGTGAACGGGTTGCTGACCAAGACCCCTGGCACCCAGCGGCAGTATATCTCGTATGGCCTGCAACGCGGCTACACCTATACGTACGTCGTCCGAGCTGTGGTGACCCGCAACGGCCAAACGCGAGAAGATGTCCAGACGGTGCGCGTCAGCGCCGGCACGGAACGGCAAGTTGCGTTTGATCTGGGCGGACGCCCCAGTGCGGTCGTCGCGGCGCGGCTGCGCTGACCCGAGCTGACTAGGAATCTGTAATCGCGGCGTCTGTGGGATGGCTGGGACCTTAACACCTTCCTCGTTCACTTTCACCTCCGGTTTCAAGGAGGTCGAAAGAGGTGAAAGGTCCCCAGGAAAGCTCCCGCCCGTCAAACCGCCGCGGCGCCGTATATTTCTCCGGTGAAAGATTGGGGAGGCGGGTTCCGGTTTGGCTCCGTTGGAGACGCACGTGCAGACCGGCGGCATCATCCTCTGCGGTGGCCTGAGCAGCCGGATGGGCCGTCCCAAGGCCAATCTGCCGTTTGGGCCGGAGCTGATGCTGCCGCGAGTCGTGCGTCTACTGGGCCAAGCGGTCGACTCGCTGGTCGTGGTGGCCGCGGTCGGGCAGGAATTGCCGCCCCTGCCGCCGCCCGTTCGCGTCGCCCGCGACCGGCGCGAGAACCGCGGGCCTCTGGAAGGGTTGCGGGCTGGGCTGGAAACGCTGGAAGGTTCCGTCGAAGCGGCCTACGCGACCAGTTGCGACGTGCCGCTGCTCGTCCCCGAATTCGTGCTGCAGATGTTCCAGCGACTGGCCGGCCACCAAGTCGCCGTGCCGGTGGACGGCGAGTTCTATCATCCGCTGGCCGCCGTCTACCGCACCGACGTCCTGCCGGAGATCCGGGCGCTGCTGGCCGCCGATCAACTTCGCCCGCGGTTCCTGTTCGAGCGGGTCCGCACGTGCCGCGTTCCGGTCGCCGAGTTGCGTGCCATCGATTCCGAATTGCAGACGCTGGCGAATCTGAATACGCCGGCCGACTATCTGGCCGCCGCCCGTCGGGCGGGCTGGGAGGTGCCTGCCGAGGTCCGCGAATCGCTGCCAACTCTTGACGCGGCGGCGGCGAATATGCCATCCTAGACACTGGCGACCCGCAGCGATCGGGGGCGGAGCGGGGGCCGGGAGTTGCACCGATGACGATTTCGAGATGGCGCTGTGACGGGCTTGCCGGGACATCCTTACCACGCGCCGCGCGCATCCGGCGCGGTCGGCTTGCGTTCTGGGCGGCCTGCTTCACTCTGGCTCTGAGCGTTTCGGCGGCCCCGGGGCAGGACCCGGGGGATGCCTCGGCACGCATTCGCGGCCATTTGCGCGCGGGCGAATTCGCGCCGGCCCTCGCCTTGGCCAACGCGATCCCGCAAGCGGCCGAGCGCGACCCGCTGCTGGCCGAGATCGCCCAGGCTCAAGCCCGGTCCGGTGCCCGCGCCGCCGCCTTCCGCACGCTGCATGCGGTTCGCGACGATCGCGTCCGCACGTATGCCCTGGATCGGCTGGCCGGTTCGGCCACCGGTGGCCTGCCAGAAACGGGTGCCGCAGGCGGGGGGACGATGGCGGACTTCGACACGCTGATCGAGTTGATCACGTCGACCATTGCACCGCAGACGTGGGACACGGTCGGGGGGCCTGGGGCGATTGACTCGTTTCCCACGGGCGTGTACGTGGACACCGGCGGACTGCTGTGCCGCATCCGCACCGGCCCGCCGGCCACGGATCTGGAGGCCGTGCGCCAGCAGGCCTCAGCGGTCGGCGACAACCGCGACGTCCTGCGGGCCAGCGACTTGCGCAAGGTCTCGCTCACCCGCCTGGAGAAGCAAGCTCAGTTTCGGGCGGCTCAGGGGCTGGCGCCGGCCGACGAGATGAAGAATTTCGCTGGATTGCACAGGGTCAAGTACGTCTTCCTGTATCCCGAGTCGCGGGACATCGTCATCGCCGGCCCCGCGGGGGCGTGGGCGACCGACGAGGAGGGTCGCTGCCGGAACACGGACTCGGGCGAACCCGTGCTGCAACTGGACGACTTTGTCGTGGTCCTGCGAAATGCGCAGCAGGGCGGCCAGTTCGGCTGTTCGATCACGCCCCGCCGCGAAAACCTGGCGGCGACGCAGGCGTACCTGAACGAGTCCGCCAAGTCGCCGCTGAAACCCGGGCAGCGCGACGCCTGGCTGAGCAAGATTCGCAGTCTGTTGGGGCGGCAGGACATCACCGTCGACGGCGTCGATCCGCAGACTCGCGTAGCGCGGGTGATCGTCGAGGCCGACTACCGTATGAAGCTGGTCGGCATGGGCCTGGAAGACGGCGTGCTAGGCGTCACCAGCTATCTGAATTCCGTGCCCACGCCGGAGGACGGGGCTCCGCCGCCGATGAGTGTCCTGCGGTGGTGGTTCACCATGAACTACCAGGCCCTGCGCGCGACGTCCACCCGCGATGCCTTCGAGTTGCGCGGCCCGGGCGTCCAGGTGCTCAGCGAGAACGAGATGCTGACCTTGCGAGGCGACCGCATCCATACGGGGACCGCCGATGAGCTGAACGAGCAGTTCGCGCACAGCTTCACGAAACACTTTGACCAGCTGGCGGCCAAGTACCCGATCTATGCGGACTTGCGGAACGTGTTCGATCTGGCCCTGGTCGCGGGCCTGATCGTCGCCGAGGATCTCCCCCAGCGGATCGACTGGCCGGCGCTCCACTTCAGCCAGGACTCACGCTACCAGGTCCCGCGGATCCCGGCCCCGGTCGAGGTCGAGACGGTGATCAACCACCGCGTGGTCGGCCAGAAGCACATCGTCGCGGGGGTCAGCGGCGGCGTCTCGGCGGCTGCCGGAAAGTACCTCCAGAAGCCAGTCATGACGATCGACGACTACGGGGACCTGCAGGCGGGACACACGACCAGCAAGCCCGGCGACTTGCCCGAAGATGCCTGGTGGTGGGATTGAACTGGCCGGCCCTGGTGAAGTTTCGCCCCGCGGCTGTCCGATCAGTATCTTGTCCGGAATTCCCAAGAGGAGACGTCGCGCGATGGCGGAGCGTACCAGGTATCAAGAGCGAGCGATCAAGAATTTCTACGACAATCGCGAATCCATCGCCATGCAACGAGTCCAGGAGCTGGTCACAGAGCTGTACCTGAGCGAAGGGAAGGCCCGCGAGAAACACTGGAAAAACGTGGTGATCCACCTGCAGAAACTGGGCGTCGCACCGGAGACGATCGACCACCTGGTCGCCCAGAACCGACCCGAGCTGGTGGCGACCCTGATCAAGAAGCTGATGGACAAGGCGTGACCGCCTGCCGGCCCACGCTCGGACTTGAACCGGCTGGAACAGCGTGGAGGAAGCAACGCCCCGGGAACACTCAGACCTGCTCCCGCATCCAGACCTCCAGACCAAGGAGAACGGCATGTCCCCTGCGTCTTCTCGCGTGCCGGCGATCGCGGTGGTCGGCGCCTGCAACATTGATCTCATCAGCTACGTGCCGCGCATGCCGGCTCTGGGGGAAACGCTGCACGGCACTCGCTTCCAGATGGGATTCGGCGGCAAGGGGGCCAACCAGGCCGTCATGGCTGCCAAGCTGGGCGCCGCCGTGACCATGATCTCCAAGGTCGGCCGTGACGTGTTCGGTGAGAATACGCTGAAGAACTTCGAGCAGTTCGGGATCGCCACGCGGCATGTTCACGTCACCGAGCAAGCGTTTTCCGGGGTCGCCCCAATTGCCGTGGATGCCGAGGGCCGGAATTCCATCATCATCGTCACGGGGGCCAACGACTTGTTGACACCGGCCGAGGTCGAAGCGGCGCAGGCGGAGATCGCCGCGTCGGACGTCCTGGTCTGCCAGTTGGAGATGCCGCTGGACGTCAGCCTGGCCGCCTTGCGTCTGGCGCGGCAGGCCGGCGTGCGCACGATCTTCAACCCGGCTCCGGCCCGGCCCGAACTGCCCGCGGAGATCTACGCCCTGTCCGACATTCTCTGCCCGAACGAGAGCGAGACCGAACTGCTCACCGGCTTGCCGGTGACTTCGTTGGCCGAGTGCGAGACGGCCGCGCGTGAGCTGCTGCGGCGCGGTGCGGGCACGGTGATCCTCACGCTCGGTGGGCGCGGCAGCCTGGTCGTGACCTCGCAGTTGGCCGAGCACGTGCCCGGCCAGCAGGTGCGGGCCGTGGACACGACGGGCGCCGGCGACGCCTACGTGGGCAGTCTGGCCTATTTCCTGGCCGCCGGCCTGACGCTGACCGAAGCCGCGCGTCGAGCGGGAGCTGTCGCCACCCGCTCCGTCCTCAAGTCGGGTACGCAAACGTCCTTTCCCGACCGCGCGGAACTGGCCGAGATCCTGCGTGAGGGGCACTGAGCCCCAGCCCGAATTTGGGAACGACAAGCAGCGGTTTGCTATCAGTGCCGACGGCGAGCCAAGCCGGGCCAACCAGGGGCATTTCATCGAGGTTGATCTCGGGCTCCAACCGATCCAGCCTCCCGAGCTGCTGTACCACGGCACCGTCGCCAAGTTCCTGGATTCGATCCGGGCGTCCGGGCTGGTCCGGGGAAGTCGCGTCCACCGTACCAACCTGACTCTCCGTCGTCGCGTCCACGTTCACCAACGGGCTGGCAACGGGCTGGCGGCTTGCGAGCCGCGTGAGAGCGGGTTATGTTGAAGGGACGGGGAGGGAAAAGAATGAGCCCGATCACGATGGAAGTCCAGATCGATCACGGCACGTTGACGGCCAAGGAGCCCCATCTGCTACCAGAGACAGGCGCTGGGCTGTTAACGATCATCCGGTCGGAGGAAAGCCCGATTGCGGCGAAGACTCCCGTGCAGTTGCCACTGGTTCGCTGCGCGCCGGGCACAGTAATTAATCCGACCGCTGAGGATCTCGATGCCAGCCTCTGGGAATAGTCTGGTCGATGCCAACGTCTGGCTGGCGTTGGCGGTCGATGCACACAGGCACCACGCTCCGGCCCTCAACTGGTTTGCGGTGCAAGCCGACGGAAGCTGCGCATTCTGCCGGCTTACGCAATTGGCTCTCCTGCGGCATCTGACGAACGGGAAAATCATGGGACCAGCGAACGTTCAGACGCAAGAGCAAGCCTGGCGCGTGTACGAGTCGCTGGCGCGAGATCCCCGAGTCGTATACCTGGACGAGCCGCCGGGGCTGACCGCGGTCTTCAAATCGCTCACCCAGACCCCTCAGCCGGCGCAGAAGCTGTGGAGCGATGCGTTTCTGGCCGCATTCGCCAAGTGTCTTGGGCTGGAACTCGTCACCTTTGACGCGGACTTTGCGAGCTTCACAGGGCTGTCTGTCCGGCTGTTGACCGGCTGAAAAATGGACGAACCGCATGGGAACAGGCGGGGGCGGAAGGGGCCATCTATCTTTCGCTTCACCATCGTTTACGAATACCAGTGCAGATCAGGGGACGATGGAGCCGGACGGACGATGAGCGTGCCAGAGGCCCAAGGACAGGGACACGCCTGCAGCTCGACTACAACCACTCGTCGCGGCCGAAGTGAGCCGCCACCCCGCCGCGCTGTGTGAATCCTTCCGCCTTTCCCTAATCATCACAGCCTGCTCTTCCCATTGGCGGACGTAGGCCGCGATCTTGGCCGATTCCAAATCCCCGAACGCGCCGATGTAGGCGCTGGGCTGCCAGAGCCGTGGAACACCCCCACGAATCACTGAGTCCGGAAAATCGCTCCACAACAGTTCCTGCGCTGCGTTCATCAGCGCGATCACCATCTGTGCTGGCGAGACGCTCGGATGGATCCGCACCGCCAAGTGCACGTGATCCGGTACGAACGAGACCTTTTCCAGGGCCATCGTCAGTTCGTCCTGCATCTGCCGCCAACGTGCGGCGGTGGCTGAGCCTTCCGCACCGCCGAAGACGCCTTTTCGCCGCCAAGTCGCCAGCACGATATGCAGCTGCAGGTTCGTCACGGCGCGCTCGGCACTCAGCCGTTCTTCGTCGGCCGCTGTGATTGGGTAACGCTGGACGAACACCGGTGGATGCACGCGGGACGCATAGCCGTGGTGCTCGCCCTGCTGCTCCAGGTATCGTTGGACCGCCTCGGCGGTGGATTGCCCGGCCGTGCTGGCGAAGTAGCCTCGGCTGAGAAGTTTCCGGGGATTTTGGAGATGGAGTTGCTCGCGCAGCCATTTGCTGACGCGGCCCTTGGCTTTGCTGACGCCAGCCGCCACCGTTTCGGTCGGCAGCAGACTCGCCAACAGCTTCACGTCCGCTTCGCTGGCGGTAGCTTCCAGGACGTGCACGTCGTAATCCTGCAGCAGAGCGCCCAGTGTTGCACCGTCGAGTTTGGCCAACGCCGGCTGAGGAGCGGCCCGATGCGTTCGCCACCGATAATACACCCGATAGCACCAGGCGAACGTCAGCTCGTCGCGTTGATCAGGTTGGATGAGCATGGGCTCGACTCCAATCGCAGGAGGCGTTTCAAGGCTTCCAGGATAATGGAGTGCGAGCCGGAACTGTAGCGGGGAGGCCAACGATCGAGCGGGGGCGGAGAAGGGGAGGCGGAAAACGACATTCTACTTGACTCAACATTCACCACCCCGCCGCCCGCCCCGCACCCAAATGCCCACGGCTTGCCCGTGGGATTATTACGCTCGCCGCTACCCCCGCGGTCGCCCGGCCAGCACCCGAATGCCCACGGCTTGCCCGTGGGATGGTTACACCGTTTTCACCACGATTCCGACAGCTTCTCGATGACGTCCTTTCTCGCTAGCACTCGCGAGCAAAGTTCCCAACGGTTCCTGTCCGGGTCGATGGTTTCCTTGTATCGCAGCTCGAACACGTCCCGGGCTTTCTGCCGGGAATGGATGTACTGGTCCATCATCTCCTCCAGCTTTTCGACGCTCTCGATCCAGTCATCCTCGATCGTGTCGGGCAAGCCGCCGAAGATGTCGAACTTGTCCTTCAGGCGGCGCGAAAGCACCCGGTAAACCTTCTCGTCCTGCGTGTCGTGGTAGACCAGATTCAGCATGTCGACCGTGTGCCGGGCCTGACCGAACCGCTTGATGCGCCCCAGACGCTGCTCCAGCCGGGAGGGATTCCAGGGCAAGTCAACATTGATCAAAGTCCCCAGGGTCTGCAGGTTCAGCCCCTCGCAGGCCGCGTCAGTGGCGACCACCAGCCGGATCTCGCGTCGCTTTACCGCGGTCTTGATGTCCTCGCGTTCGACCGCCGCAAAATCGCCTCCGCGAAACAGGCCGCTTTTTCCAAGGCCGGCATAGACGGCGACCGGCTCGTCGAGGAGCGCCTTGGCCAGCTCAGCGCCGACCCAATACGCGGTGTCGTAGTACTGGCTGAAGATGATGCATCCGTGTTCCAGCCACGTCCCGTAAAGATAGGCACGGCCGCGCCAACCGCAGCCATCGGTCTCAACGTTCAGCTGATCGACTTCGTCCTGCACCCGGCGAACAAGTTCTCTTTGATCCCGTGCCAGTTTCTCCCGCTCTTCCACCGAGCCACCGACGATATGGAACGCCCCCCAAGTGAGCAGGCAGGAGGCCGGGTTGGAGCGTGCAGGCGTCGCGGACAGTCTTCATGGCTGTTTCCGTAGTCGGATGGTTCGGTCGGCGTCCCCAAGGAAACCGCGGCGGATGGTGTGGCGGGGGGCAACAAGACCTTTCCTGGCCAGATCGTCGCGCCCATGAAGCAGGAATTCCGACAGAGTTTGTTGCGCCCCACCCTGGCCCCACAGTCTACGACGTTGGCTGCCGTCTTACTAGTGCGTTGTCCAAGCCAAGAATTGGGGTTGGGTGGCTGGGGTCGAGCCACG
>CAIYOB010001300.1 GCA_903927685.1 uncultured Planctomycetaceae bacterium | reverse complement strand
GTGTTGGCCGACGGCGACATCACGCTCGGCAGTCTAGTGGGCAACTGGTATGTGTCCGTGTTCAGCCGGGACGGTTCGATCTTGGATGGCGGGGACTCGGCTCCGGACATCGTTTCCGAGACCGCTGAGCTGACGGCGTACCGGGCTGGGGCAGTCGGCACTGCAGCAAATCCGCTGGAGACGCAGCTGGCTGAACTGTGCGGGGCGTCCGTTGCTGGATTCTATGTCGCCAATACGGGAACGCTGGACATCGCCTACTCGGGCATCGACGCTGGCGGCGACGTGCGGATCGCGGGCGTCGGTGATCTGACCATCTCGGCCGCGGTCCGCAGCGGCGGGGCGGTGACGATGCTGGTGCCCGGCGGACGGATCGTGGTGAATGCCCCGGTGAGCGCGGCGGCCGGCACGGGGGGCGAAGTCGTGCTGATCGGCAGCGTGGTCGTCAACGGGGCGCTGACTCCCGGCGCGGGCACGATTACGCTGCAGGCCAAAGCGGTGACGGTGGTCGGGGTGACGCCGACTCGCAGCGGTTTCTTGGTCGAATTCAGCGGCCCGATCCGACGCGAAGGGCTGAATCTGTACGATGGAGCGGGCGGGACACTCGGCGCAGCCGATGTGCTGCTCCAGGACTCCGGCGGGCAAGTCGTCGCTGGATCGATCGTCGTGGACGGCAGCTTGCTGGCGATGGAGTTTGTAAAGACGGGAGGCGTCCTGCCGCCGGACACGTACACGCTGACGCTGCACAGCGGCTTGCACGCGTTCCGAGATGCGAACGACGTACCCCTGGACGGCAACGGCGACGGCACGACGGGAGACGATCTCGTATCGCAGTTCACCGTGGCGGCGTCGGCGGACCGGATCGTGAGCATTCCGGACTTCGCTCGTGGCGCCGGGCAGTCGGTGAACAGTCCGGCGGCGGCCACGGGGCTGCCGATCCGCATCGACCGTGGCGAGTCGGTGACGGCGCTGAGCGTCGAGGTGGTGTATCGAGCGAGCCTATTGGAGATCACTGCCGCGAGCCTGGCGGCAGGCCTGCCGGGCGACTGGACCCTGGATTCGCTGAGCACCCGGGTCGAGGGCGCGACGAAGGTGACGACCGTGACGGCGCACGGGACCACGCCGTTATCGGGGAGTGGCGTCGAGGTGGTGCGGCTGACCGCGGCTGTGCCAGTGGGAGCTGCCTACGGCGATTCGCAGGCGATCCGGCTGGAGAACGTGTTGGTCAACGGTGGATCGATTGCGGCCACGGGGGATGTGGCGGTGCATAAGGCGGGGTACTTGGGGGATGCCGACGGCAGCGGGATCCACAGCGCGGCGGATGCGTTCCTGGTCGTGCAAGCCGCGTTGGGATTGGCCAGCGGCTTTGCGGCCCATGCCTGGACGGATCCGCGGATCGTGGGCGATGCAGACGGCTCGGGGCTGCTGTCCGCGGCCGACGCGTTCTTGATTGTGCAAGAAGGACTGGGGTTGAGCGAGCCGTTTGTGCCGGACAATCCGCACCTTGCGGTTACGGCCGTGGGGGGCGGTGTTGATCCGCAGTTCCGGATCGACGCCGCGATTCCGGCGGTGGCGGGCGGCTGGGTGACGGTGCCGGTATGGTTGGCCATCGAGCCGGCTGCCACGAACGTGGGCGGGATCGATTTCGAGCTGTTCTTTGACCCGGCGCTGCTGGCGATCGACGTGCCGTCGGGAGTATCGTGCGGGGCGGACACCAGCGGCGGTTGGGGCTTGTCGGCGACGCTGGTCGCCGCGGGGCAGCTGCGGGTCGGGTTGGTCGGGGCGGGTGGCCAGGCACTGGCGCCGGGGTTGCGGGAGATTGCCCGGCTGCGGTTTCGCGTCGCCGCCCAAGCAGCAGCGTCTGGCCGAGACGCGATTCCGCTCGCGGAGCGAGCGGGCAAAGCCGATATCTCCGGCCTCGGAGAGGCCGGGCTACGTGGGAATCCGTTCGCGGAGCGAGTGGCCTACGGTGTACTGGACATCGAACCGCTGGATTCCCGGGCGGGCGGTTACACGTGGACGGCCGTCGATGGCAGCTTGGCGGTTCTGCCCGTCGCCGAGCGGGAACAAAACGCCGGGGCCCGCACGCTGGCGGCCAGCGGCCCGCGGGAGCGGTTGTTCGGCGACCTGCAGGCAGAACTCTCACCGCTGGAAGAAGTGCTGGATCAGATGACGCCCGCGTTCACGCATCCGTGGCGTCGCGGCTCGGCCTGATCCCGGGCGCTGGCTTGGGCCCGCACCATAGGCCGTCACATACCTTGCGCTGTCTTGTCGCTGTGTGCTGGCGATGGCGCGGACGGTCAGGTATGCTCAGGACGATCGGTGTCGATGATCAAGGCCAGGGAGTTCTGCCGATGCCCTTGCGTGACCACTTTCGTTCGCCGCTGGATGACGAAGCATCCTGGGAGACGAGCTACGAGGAAACCTGCCGGGTGCTGCGGCTGGCGTGACGCCGCGAACTCTCACACGTGGTCCAACCGGGTCCGCCGCCAAGCTCGCAAAGGAACCAAGCATGGCACAGCCGTACGAGATTGTGGATTTTGCGACGCTTCCCGGAGTGGCTTGCCCCTGCGGCGTGGCACGCCGCGCCTTCCAGGACGTCGCGGACTTCCCCGGGACCGTGCACGTGACGGAGATCTCCGTCGACGCCCGCTTGCACTATCACCAGCGTTTGACCGAAACCTACTTCATCCTCGAATGCGGGCCGGACGCCCGGATGCAACTGAACGATGAACTCGTCGCCGTGCAACCCGGCCTGTGCATCCTCATTCGCCCCGGCGTCCGCCACCGGGCCATCGGCCGCATGCGGGTCCTGATCGTCGTGCTCCCCAAGTTCGATCCGTCCGACGAGTGGTTTGACTAAGCGGCGTTCGTCGGGAGGCCAGCAAGACGGGTTCCGCAAACCGCACGGACCGCTCGCGGCTGCTTCAGACTTCGCGACCTACGGCGTCGATGCTTGTCGCTGGCTCAACAGGCTGTTGCGGGCGACTTGCAGGCCGGCTGCCAGAGTGGGGTCTTCGGCGGGGAGCGCCAGGTCCGGGTCGGAGAGCAGCGGCTTTCTCGTCGAGCGGACGACCACATCCGGATAGACGCCGTTGTGGGCGATGGCATGGCCAGCTGGCGAATAGAACTTGGCCGTCGTCAGCCGCACGCCGACCTTGGACGAATTCAGGGCAAAGATGCCTTGCACCGAGCCTTTCCCGTAGCTCCGCTGGCCTACCACGGTCCCCCGGCGGAGATCGTGGACCGCCCCGGCGAAGATCTCGCTGGCACTGGCCGTGTCGCCGTCGATCAGGACCACCAGCGGGACTTGCCAGGTGCCGAAGGAATGGGCCTGGTAGTCAAAGTCCTCGTGCGCGTTGCGGCCGCGCGTCGAGACGATGGTGCCCGCCGTGACGAACTTGTCCGCGACTTCCACCGCTGCCGGCAGCAAGCCTCCCGGGTTGCCGCGCACGTCCACCACCAGGCTCTTCATCCCCTGGCGATGCAATTGCCACAGGGCTTCGTCGAACTCGCGAGCGGTGGTCTTCTGGAAGCTGGTCAGTTTCAGATAACCGATGCCATACTGGCTGTCCACGATTTTGATATCCTGGACGCTGGCTACGTCGACCCGGCGGCGGACAACCCGCAGTTGGCGTTGATTGCCGGCGGGGTCCAACAGCACGACGTCGACCGCGCTGCCTTCGGGCCCCTTCAACATGTCGGCCGCCTCGTCGGTGCTGACCTCCGCGACCGCCAGACCGTCGACCTGCACGATCCGGTCGCCGTTGCGGATGCCGCCGGCCTCGGCCGGGCCTCCCGGCAAGACATTGACGATCAGCAAGGACTTGTCCTGCGCCCGCAGTTCGATGCCCAGGCCCACGAAGTTGCCTTCGATCTGCGAGAACACCTCGTCTAACTGACCACCCGTCAGGAAGCACGAATACTGATCCAGAGCGCAGACGGCGCCCGAGGTGAACTCCAAGACAGTCACCGCCGGACGCAGGCCCAGTTCCTGCTCGGCCAGCTTGGCCACCGTGGTCGCCACTTCACAGGCCTCGCGCTGCGTCCGCACCGTCGTGACTTTCATCCGCCGTTGGATGCGTTCGCAGAACGCCCGCACGGTCTCGTCCGAGCCGCGAATCTGCTGCGAAACACGGAAAGCCGGCAGGCTCAACGCGACTTGCAGGTTGTCCAGCCCGCGTTGCGCCAGTTCCTGCCACGATGGCTGCTTGACGTAATACGATTCAATCTTCCGGAGCACCTCGGAGTACACGTCCTGCGCTTCCTGGTCGCTCAACTGCCCCAGCCAGCCGGTGTACGATTGATCGTCGTAGCGGCGGCCCAGGTCATAGTGCATCCGGGCCCGCGTCAAACGGTCCCACAAGTCGGTCCGTTCGGGGTAGTCGCGGATGGCTTCTTCGTAATGGGCAAGCGCTTCGCTCCACCGCTGTTCGGACTCGAGGGCTTCGCCGCGCTGCATGAGCTGGGTGATCGCCGTCTCGGTCGACAGGGCTTCGGCCGGAATGACCACCTGGGCCGGGACGCCGCGCGGCGTCAGCCCGAGGCTGAGCGTAGCGGCGAACAGCAGGCCCCAGAGCTGGACCAACCTCGGCCAACGGGTTGCGCGTCGTGGACTGTACCGTCTCTCCATCGTCAGGTCGCTAATCCAAGGGGGAGAGCGGCAGCCGCCGGCGCGAGAGGTAGGCTTGAAGTGGTCAAGCGGCACGACTCGCTCGGCGGCTGGCGCCGTTTCAGGATGTCCATCAGAGCGGGCCGGCCGAAGCGAACCGGGAAGGACGAAAGTCCGGCCTGCTCGAATATAGACCACGATTTGCCCGTGTGCAAAAAACTCGGCGCCTTGCGACAGCCCCACAACCGGTACGTTCGTTACAACGGGAACCGACGGGGTACGGTCGCTTCAAAGACCGGGTTTGCCACGGCAAACCCCAAAGCGCCGATTGCGCATCCTGACGCAGCGGTACATCTTGGACCGGATTCCTCCGGGCGTCATGGTCATCCTACGAATGTCCAGCTCGGCAGGCAAACCCCGGCGGGAAAAATTCTTCGCCTGGCCCAACCACGAGCCCGCTCCGGCGTCCCGATCGCCGCCGCTTTTTCCGCCGCAACGCTTGCCGGAACCGTCCGCGAGCGTTAGCGTATGCATTAGCGGCGAAACGGTTTTCGTCGCGGAAGACCGGGGGAGTATTTTGATGGAACTGAAAATCACGCCGGGCCCCGAAGGCATTACGCGAGTCGCGGTCGGCGGCGAGGTGCACCAACCGGATTTTCTGCTGGCCGACGAACCGTTGTCCGGATCCCTGGGGCCGGAAGGCTACCGCGGCCTGTTGCTGGTCGACTTGAGCGGCGTGACGACGCTGGACTCCAGCGGCGTCAGCTGGCTGCTGCAATGCCAGAGGAAATTCCGCGCCGCGGGGGGAGCCTTTGTCCTGCATTCGCTGTCACCGTTTGTCCAGCAGCTGTTTGACGTGCTGAAGATGCGTTTGGTCTTGAGCATCGCGGACGACGAGGCAGCGGCCCTGGACCTCGCGAGGCGACCACGAACATGACCACACCCCATTTGTGCCAACTGACTCGCAGGCAATTCCTCAGACGCTCGCTCCGGTCGACCGGGACCCTGGCCCTGGCGCCGTATTTCGTTCCGGCCGGCGTCCTGGCCGCCTCGGGCAATCCGGCGCCCAGCGACCGCGTCGGGATCGGATACATCGGTGCCGGCCGTCGCGGCAACCAATTGTTGGGCCTGCCGCCCACCGGCCGGATCGTGGCGGTAGCCGATCTCGACCGCAGGCGAGCGGATGCGACGGCGGCGGCTCGGAACTGCCGGGCCCATACCGACTATCGGCAGCTGTTGGACGCCAAGGACATCGATGCGGTCGTCGTCGCAACGCCGGACCACTGGCACGCCTTGCCCAGCATCCACGCTTGCCAGGCGGGGAAGGACGTCTACTGTGAAAAGCCCTTGGGGTTGACCATCCGCGAAGGCCGCTTGATGGTCCAAGCGGCGCGGAAGTACGAACGCGTGTTCCAGACCGGGACCCAACGCCGCTCGATGCCGAATCACCGCCTGGGCTGCGAACTGGTCCGCAACGGGTTCGCCGGCCAGATCCACACCGTGCTGATCATGAACTATCCGAGTCCGTGGCAGGTGGCATTTCCCGGCCAGCCGCCGCCCGACGAATTGGACTGGGATGCCTGGTGCGGGCAGACGGCGCCGGTGCCGTTTCACAACGACATTTTCGTGCAACGTTCCAAGCCGGGGTGGATTTCCCTATTTCCCTACTCGGGCGGCGAGATGACCGGCACGGGAGCACACGGATTCGACCAGATCCAGTGGGCACTGGACACCGACCATACCGGCCCCGTCGAGATCTGGGCCGAGGGCGGCAAGCTGCCCGCGGTCGTCTACGAGGCGCCGGAATCGCTGGCCCGCGGCGATCGGTTGTGCAGCGAGGGCTACCGCGTGCGGATGCGTTACGCCAACGGCATCGAAGTCCGCTTGGAGCCCGGCGAACCGGCCGCCGGTGCGGTGTTCATCGGCGACCGCGGCAAAGTCCGCGTGGGCAACAACGAGTTCACCACCAGCCCCGCCGAGATCGCCCAAGTGCCGCAGGACCAGCGGCAGATTCGCCTGCCGGTCAGCAACGACCATCTGGGGAACTGGATTGACTGCATCCGGTCCCGGCAGCGCCCCATCGCCGACGTCGAGATCGGGCACCGTTCGGCCATCGTCTGTCATCTGGGCAACATCGCGCGGTGGGTCGGCCGCAAGCTGACGTGGGACCCGGAACGCGAACTCTTTCCTGGCGACGAGGAAGCCAACCGCTACTTGTCACGGCCCATGCGCGCCCCGTATGCGCTGCCGGAGCAGACTTGAGGAGCAACCTTCGTGAAACTCGTGGTGGCGATCATTCAACCGACGAAACTACAGGCGGTCCAGGAGGCGTTGGCCAAGGTCGGCGTCGAACGCATGACCGTGTGCGATGCCCAGGGATTTGGCCGCCAGAAGGGCCGGACCGAGACCTACCGCGGCGTCGAATACAAGACGCACCTGTTGCGGAAGATCGCGTTGGAGATCGCGGTGAACGATGACTTCCTGGAACGGACGCTGGACACCATCATCAACGTCGCCCGCACCGGCCCGGAAGGCAATATCGGCGACGGCAAGATCTTCGTCCTGCCGATGGACCAAGCCATCCAGATCGGCGGACAGGAACGCGGGCCGGGAGCGATCTGAATCCCGGGCGCTGGTAATTCCCGCGTCAGATTGTGAACGAAGGGCTTGATGAGCCCTGGAAGACTGTCGCCCGGAGACGCCCTGCGTCTCGATCCGCAGGGCAACCTCGGGGATTACTTCAGGCAATACTTGCCGAGCGAGGGCTTGAGAAACGAGTTCGACCGCTAGTCGCTGATCTGGCGCAGCCGGGGCAGCTGCCGAAGGACTTGGACCTGGTCTGGTCTGAAGGCGCACTGTACAACGTCGGCCTGGAAAACGCCCTGCGGATCTGCTACGGCCTGCTGCGTCCCGGCGGCCAGTTGGCGTTCACTGACGCGGTTTGGTGCAGGGAGAACCCGCCCCCGGAAATCAAGGCGAGTTTTGACCAGGACTACCCGACCATGGGCCGGGTGGAGGATGTGCTGACGGTGATCGCGCACTGCGGCTTCGAACTGCTGGGCCATTTCACCTTGCCGGACGAGGCCTGGTGGGAGGACTTCTACACGCCGATGAAGCGACGCATCGAAGCGCTGCGCAAAAAGTACGCCCAAGACGCCGAAGCCCTGGCGTTTGTCGAACAGCTCGCCCGGGAGCCCGAGCTGCATGAGCGGTACTCGGATTACTACGCCTACGAGTTCTTCGTCGTGCGCCGCCCGGCCGATAGGAGCGCAGGGTGCGATTGCCGGGGGTGACGCCGAATCGCGGATCACGAGTCTGTTGTGGGTGCTTTGGGTCTATGACCCGCGCCATTCGCTCGGGGTTGCCAACGCGGGGGCAGCCATCCTTTACGGCGATCCTGCGGAGATCACCGTCGAAGTCGGCCCAACGAGTGATGCGCCGTTGGTCGTGTTACAGCCGGACGGTCACCTGCTGCCCGGGGCGACGATCGAGCCACTTCACTTCCAGACTCCGGTCGCCGCGGAGATCGCTACCACGGCATCGGACGCTCCGACAATGACGGCCGCTTCACGATGGGCGACGTTCCCGAGTCCGTGGATCCGAAGACCTCCGGATACAAGGTCTGGCTCCCGACTGGAGAGCCGGCAGGAGCGGGGGAAGTCGAAGTGATCCGCACCGATCCTCTGGTGTTGCGCGTCAATCGCCGGGGTGATTGATGGGCGTTTGCAGGTTCCGATTGGCCCGCGTCGCGCAAGAGCCTGGCGACACCAACGGCACCGTTGGAGCCCGCTTCCCGTTCGGCACCGGCACCAAGAGGAATCGTCGACGCATGTTGTTCGGACGGGGATGTCACGGTTTGGCATCGGAATCACCCCAACGAACGAAGGGATCAACGAATGGGCGAGTCAGTGAATGGCTCCCCATACGCCATTTGACTCCTGCATTCGTTGGGATCCAATCGCTCGAAACCGAGAGATGTCAAAGCGATGTTCAAGAAGACCCTCAAGGACGGGCATCGTCCTCGGCGGACTGATCGCCGTGTTGTTGATCGCCAACGCTGTCTCTGTGTGGCGTAGCAGCGTGGCGCTCGAACGCCGATTGCAGGCGATCCGCGACGCGGGCGAGCCGATTGCGATCGCCGATCTGGCTCGCAAACCGATTCCGCCGGAGGATAATGCCGCGACCTGTCTCGATCGGTCATCCCACCGTGCCTCGCCCCCGTAGCCCGTGGACGACCCTGACGGATCTGCTCGTGCCCTCCATCCAAGCGACGGGCCATGCGACGCGCCAGACCATTGCGATGCAACGCTGCCTTCGCATGCTGAACGCGGTGACGCGGCTCGAACAACGCGGCGTCCCGGTGACAGGGTTGGCCGACCTGAGCCTGCCGCCCGCGGAAACCGCCGACCCGTTCAGCGGCCAGTCGCTGTGCTTCAAGAAAGTGCGGAAGAACTGGGTGATCTACTCGGTGGGCCCGGACGCGAACGACGATGGCGGCCAACTCGCCGCGGACGGCCAGCCGGTCCGCGGAACCGACTTGGGCCTGGGACCGGTCCCGCCTTGCCCACGCTCCAGTAGACGAGTCTAGGTTAGCGCCGGTTCCGGCGGCAGCAATCCCAGATCGGCGGCGAACGGCGATCTGAACGGGGGGCCGCCGCGCCGACCTCGTCGTGGTCAACTGGGGCAGTGAGACCTGGAGCGTGTTGCGGGGCCAATTGCCCGGGGAGCGCCGCAGAAAAGGATGTCCGGAGAACACCCCCTCAGTCGCCGACTTGCCGGTCGAGCCACTGCAGATAGCCGGCGCTGCCGGCGACTATGGGCACGGCGATGATCTCCGGTTCGTCGTAGGGATGCAACTGGCGGATCGCCCGCTCGACCTCCTCGTACGCGGCCCGCGTCGTCTTGATCGTGCACAGCCACTCGTCCGCCGTCTCGACTGCGCCCTGCCAGCGGTAGCAACTGGTGATCGGGCCGCCGACCTGGACGCAGGCCGCCAGCCGCCGCTCGACCAGCGCTGCGGCAATCCGCTGGGCGTCCTCCTTGGTCGCCGTGGTGGTGCTGACCTGAATCGCCTCGCTCATGCTCCTCCTCCGGACCCGCTGCGGGTGGTCATCGCCCAGTACAACACTCCCCAAGGACACTCCCCCAAGGCTCTTGTCCCCCAAGGCTCTCGTAGGCAACGGCTCCGCCATAAGTTACCATGAGCCGGCGTGGTTTGGGTAGCCAACCTCTCCCGCTGGAGTCCTGCCGATGCGTCGCGTTCCTCCCCGCCTGTCCCTCGTCCTTGTGCTGGCCCTGATTGCGTCGAGTTGCGTTGGGATCCTGCCGGGCACGGCCCGGGGCCAAGTCTGCAACATCAAAGTCGTGACCGACGCCAGTCCTGACTATCACGACATGTCCAGCCTGGTTCGCAGCGTGACCGGTAAATGGTCCACGCCGGAAGAGCAATGCTGGGCGATGTTCTACTGGAACCACCTCGCCCGCCGCCAGACCGCGCCGATGATCCTGCACGGCCTGGAATTGACCGATCCGATCCGGCAGTTCAACGACTACGGCTATACGATGTGCAGCACGGTCGCGGGCGTCAACTGCGGCATCTGGCGGCACATGGGACTGCCGGTCAAGTTCTGGGACGTCACGCTGCACACCGTGCCCGAGGTCTTCTACGCCGATCGCTGGCACCTGTACGACAATTCGATGTCCGCCATCTACACGCTGTGCGACGGGGTCACGATCGCGGGCGTCGAGGACATCGGCCGGGAAGGCGCCTGTGCGGCGTCGGGCGGCCGGCGCGAGCCGGGGCATATCGCCAAGTACCACTGCCTGAATGCGACCAGCCTGAACGGGTTCTTGACCGGCGCGGATACGCCCCGGGACCTGGCCCAGGAGTACCGTTGTTTCAATCCCTCGGGGCTCAAACATCGTTGGTACTACAACAACTGGGATTGGGGCCACCGGTTCGTGCTGAACGTGCGCGAGGCCGAGTCGTACACGCGTTACTATCACAGTCTGGGGAAAGAACGCCAGTTCTATGTGCCGAACCAGGGCAAAGACCCGGAAGCCGCCAACCCGCGGTATCGCATCCGCGGCAACGGTGTCTGGACTTTTCAGCCGCGACTCAAGCCGGAGGAGTACTTGCGATTCGTCCACTCGGCGACGGACATCCAGGCTGTCGCGTCCGCCGGACTGCAGCCGGCGCGACCGGGCCTGCCCGCCAGCGTCGTCTACAAGGTCCAGTCCGCCAACGTCACGGCCAGCCAGGCGATTCAAGCGGCCTTCCACCGCCGCACCGCCGCCGACGCGGCCACGCTCGAGGTCAGCACCGACAACGGCTTGAGCTGGACCCGAGTCTGGCAGGCGGCCGAGACGGGTGAGGTCCAGGCCCGTGTGGAGCTGATCGACGAGGTCAGCGGGGCTTACGAGATCCTGCTTCGCATCACGCTGCAGGCGGCTGCTGCGGTCGCCGACGTCCGGTTGAACGATTTGCAGATCACCACGACGACGATGCTGAACAGCAAGACCCAGCCGGCACTGCGGCTGGGGAAAAACACGGTCTTCGTCGGCGCCGGCGAATCGTCCGACACCGTGGTGCTGTGGCCCGAACTGCAGGCCGATCGCTACCGGGACTGGGTAGTCGCCGAGCAGAACGTCGCGACCCGGGAAGAACACCCGGGGTACACCGGCGTCCTGTTCGCCGCGCGGCCGAAGGAAGAGGCGTTCATGATCTACCGGCTGGACACGCCGGCCGACATGACGCGCCTGACCTATGGCGGCCGGTTCTACAACCGGGCGCCCCGAGCGGCGATCCGGCTGGCTCACTCGCTGGACGGCGGCCAGACCTGGTCCGAGACGTATGCCCTGACCAGCACCGAGCCGCCGTGGGACGTGATCCACTACGAGACGGTCGAACCGCTGCCGGCCGGAACGCGTTCGGCGTTGATCAGGTACAGCCTGAACGCTTCCGAGGCCGGCCCCAGTGCGTGCAGCATCTACGCGGTGCGGATGGAGGCGGACCACGTGCCCGCCGCGCCCGGCTTTCAACCGCTGGAGGTGACGTTCCGGTGGCAGGAAGTCCAACCCGACCGCTCGACGGTCTCCCGCAGCCACACCCAGCGGATCGACCAGGTGCCGTGCCGCTATCCGCTCAACACGGGCGGCGCGGACCATCCTGTCGTTGAATCGCTGCAGGTTCGTGTGGCGGATGCGGAACCGGCCGCCCCATACGGCTATGCGGACGGCCGGGACGCGGGCGGAGAACGGTTTGTCGACCGGTGGGTGACGTACGGCACGAACTTGTTGGCCGGCAAACCGTACACCGTGTCGGTGCCTCCGACCGGCCAGTGGGGCGGCTCGGACCCCGCCGGCAAGAAACTGACCGACGGCATTGTCGGCCCGCCGTACGCCGGCGGCACGGCGCCGCAGTCCGCCTGCCTGTGGGACACCAAGTGCGGCGAACCGGAGATCACGGTCGACATGGGACAGCCGGCGACGATCGCCGCGTTTCGGATCCACCTGACGGCGGGCTGGCCTTGGTGGGATGCGTTGCAGGGCGAGGTCCGCGACGAAGTCGAGGTGCTCACGTCGCCGGACGGCGGCCAATATGTCAGCCACGGGCAATTCGATTTCGATCTGCGCCGCAAGGACATCCCGATCAACCACATGCTGCCCGACGACGAACAGGCCCAAGGCTTCAACTTTACCAAGCTCCTCTCGGCGCCGATCTCGGCTCGGTATGTGCGATTCAAAGTCAAACCGCGGCGGATCGTAGGAATCTCGGAGGTCCAGGCTTTGGATGCCGTCACGGAGAAGCCATTCGACCTGCGACTGGTTTTGCCGGACGAACCGGTGGTCACTCAGCGGCCTGCCGGCGCCGGCGGTGCCGAAACCGATTCCGCCGCCGCTGCGCCGCCCGAGAACGCGGCGGTCCCTGGCGAAATCGTCGCCGAGCTGCCGACGCTGCGCTGCCTGGGCGTCCGCTGGCTGATCGGCGGCGACGCCAATCGCAACGCCCGGGTCGCGGTCCGCTACCGGCGGCAGGGCAGCTTGGAATGGAAGCCGGCCCTGGACCTGTTCCGCGTGGACTCGGTCGGGATGCGCGAGGCCGTCCGGCCGGCAGCAGGCCAGACGCTGTACGCCGGCTCGGTGTTTGGGCTGGACGAGGGCGTCGCGTATGAAATCCAACTGTCGTTGAGCGACCCCGACGGCGGCAATTGCGAGCGGGTTGTGCCGCTGACCACCTGGACCGAGCCGCGTCTGGCTCAGGGAAGCGAGTCCATGGATGTCGGCCCGGACAACCTTGCCGCGGCCCTCGAGGCGGTCCAGCCGGGCCAGACCTTGCGGTTGCGTGCCGGCACCTATCGCGGTCCGTGGCGTTGGAAGTCCGGAACGCCGGAAGCGCCGATCGGAATCGTCGCGGCCGACGCTGGCAAAGTCGTGCTGGACGGCCAAGGCGGCGACAACGTGATCGGGGCCAGCGAGCTGCATGACGTGGTGTTCGAGGGCCTGGCCATCCGCAACGCGACCTGGGGGATCGCCGTCAACGGCGGGGCTCGGATCACGGTCCGCCGCTGCACCATCACCGACGTGGAGACCGGCTTGGTGGCGCAGCGGGACGGCGCGCGGCAGCAGCGGTTCTTCCTGGCCGACAACGTGCTCGTCGGCCGGGCGACCTGGCCGCGCACCCGCGGCATCGAGGAGCGAGGCGGGATCCGGCTGGGCGGCAGCGGCCACGTGGTCTGCTACAACCGAATTCGCGGCTTTGCCGACGCCATCTCGGTGCATCCGGCCTATCCCTGCGCGGCGATCGACATCTACGGCAACGAGATCTCGGAATGCACCGACGACGGGATCGAATTGGACGGCTCGGAACAGAACACCCGCTGCTTCGAGAACCGCTTGACCAACGTGTTCCAGGGCATCTCGTTACAGCCGGTCCACGGTGGTCCGGTGTACGTGTTCCGCAATGCGATTTACAACGTCGTCGTCGAGACGTTCAAACTGCACAACGGGCCGTCCGGCGGGTTGCTGCTGCACAACACGTCCGTCAAAGCGGGGATCCCGTGGGAGCTGATGTCCGGCGAACCGGTCTCAAACTGCTTGTCCCGCAATAACCTGTTCGTCGGCTCCCAGGGCAACTACGCGTTCGAGAACCTCGCGCCCATGCAAGGCTGCGATTTCGACTATGACGGGTTCGCGGGCCGCTGGAAGCTGGTGCTGAAATGGAACGGCGTGCGGTTCGCGGCGGCGGACGACGTGCGTTGGACGGCGCCCGTGTATCGGCACTTGGTGGTGCTCGATCCGCAGGCCGTGTTTCAGTCCGGTGTCACGGCCCCCGCCGATCCGGCGCGGGTTTTCGCCCCCGATGTGAACGAACTGCGACTGGCGGCGGACAGCGCCGCGATCGACGCCGGACTGGCATTGCCCAACGTCAACGACGGCTGGGGCGGTGCGGCTCCGGATCTGGGCGCGTACGAAGCCGGCCGGCCGCTGCCGCACTACGGGCCGAGAACCGCAGATTGACGGCCTGCCGTCACGGTCTTACTGGATGCCGCTCTCGCCCAACAGGGCCCGTTCCAGCGCCGTGACGGCTTCGCGTTCCTCGCTGACGACACGGTCGGCGCCGGCCTTCGTCAGTTCCGGCACGTTGCCTTGATAGCGGCAGCGGACGACCAGCCGGCAGTGCGGGTTGAGTTGCCGCACGGCGCGGGTGATCCCCAGGGCATCCTCGTCGTGCGGAACGCAGACGATGACGGCGCTCGCCAGGTCCGCATCGGCCCGATACAGGATTTCACTCTCGGTGGCTTCGCCCGCCACGCAGCGGAATCCGGCCTGGGCAAAGGAATGCAGATTGAGCGGATTGCGGTCCAGCACGGTCACGTCGCGGCCCGTCGTCTCGAGCAGTGCGGCGAGCCGTCCGCCCACCGGGCCGATACCGATCACCAGGGCCTTGGGGCCCAGCGGCAGCGGCGTCTTCGCCTCAGCCGCAGCGGCCGCAGGTTCCGGCAACTCCTCCCGGGCCAGGCGGATCCCGAACGTCAGCAGTACCGGCGAGAGCATTAAGGATGCCAGACCGACGCCGATGAACAACTGGGTTTGGGCGCCGTCCAGCAAGCCGGCGGTCAGCGCCAGGGCTCCCAGGGCAAAGGCGAATTCGCCCACGTGCGCCAAACCGATCCCCATTCCGAACGCGGTCCGCCAGGGCAGCTGGGTCAGCCGCAAGGCGATCGTCGCCGCGAGCGTCTTCAGCAGGATCAGGCCGAGCAGTCCGGCGGTGGCGACCAGCGGCTGCTGGGCCAGGACCAGCGGATCCAGCTTCATGCCCAGCCCCACGAAAAACACGGCCGCGAACGTCTCGCGGAACGGCAGCACCAGGGCGTCGATCTGCTTGGTCCAACGATTGCCGCTGAGCATCAGCCCCGCGGCGAACGCGCCGACAGCCGGCGGCAGTCCCAGCCCGTGCGCGGCGAACGTCACGCTGACCAGCAATACCAACGTGGCCAGGATCACCAGGTCGACGCTGCGATAACCGGTCAGGGCCGGGACCACCCTGGTTTTCAGGAGTCCGCGGAGCCAGATCACCGCGACCACGAAGCCCACCGACGCGGCCAGCAGCCGCAGGTAATCGCCGACCGCCATCTGGGCCGCGTCTCGAGTCAACAGCGGCACCGCCATCAGCAAGGGCACCAACGCGGCGTCTTGGAACAGCAAGATGCCGATCGCCCGGCGGCCGGCCGGGGAATCGGTCTGGCCCCATTCCGCCAGGGTCCGGAAAACCAGAACGGTGGAACTGAACGCCGCCGCGCCGCCCACGATCACCGCCGCCTGCCAAGCCAGTCCCCAGGCGCTCAGCGCGACAGCCAGCGGCCCGGCCACCAGCAGCATCTGCACGCCTCCGCCGACCAGCAGGTGGCGGCCCAAGCGGATCAGTTCGTCGAGCGTGAACTCCAGCCCGATGGTAAACAGCAGCAGAAAGACGCCGACCTCCGCCAAGTTGTCTACCTCGACCGTCCGTGCCGGCAGCAGGCCGAAACCTCCGCTGCCGATCACGGTCCCGATCAGCATGTAGCCGATCAGCGTCGGCGTGTGGATGCGTTTGCACACCAATCCGGCGGCCAACCCGGCCGTCAGGATCATCAGAACTTCGTACGCCAGCTGACTGGTCATGCTTCGCTCATGCTGCCGGCGCGTTCTGGGCCTTCGGCGGCCGGAGCATCAAGGCGACGATGGCCGCCAGCACCAGCAGGCCCGCGGCCGCGTAGCAGGAATACGTGTACACCGCGTATTGGTCGTACAGCCGGCCCGCCAACAGCGGCAAGGCGAATCCACCCACGCCCCAGGCCGTGAACAGCAGGCCGTAGTTGACGCCGAAATTCTTCAACCCGTAAAAGTCCTTGGTGATCGACGGATACAGGGCCAGGTTGGCGCCGTAGTTCGCCCCGATCAGGGCCGACAAGACGGCCATGACGGTCATCGACGCAAAGGCCGAGTCGGCGGTCGCCCGGGTCAGCACGACCATCAGGACGGCCTGGAACAACAGGCAGCCGATGATCGTCGGCTTGCGGCCCAGGCGGTCGGAAATCAGGCCCGCGAGAATTCGTCCGGCCCCGTTCCCCACGGCCAGCCAGGCGACGAGCACGAAGCCCATGGCGAGCCCGACCTGGTTCTTGGCCAGGTCCTTCAAGTTGCTGATGATCATCAATCCGGCCCCGGCGCCGCAGGCATACATGAACCACATCAAGTAGAACTGCCACGTTCCGAGGATCTCCAGCGGCGAGAAATCCTCTTTCTTTGCGGCTGTGGCGGTTCCCGGCGGCGGACTGCCCGGCGGCACGTAGCCCTTGGGCGGAACGCGCAGCAACTGGGCCAGAGCCACCACGACGATCAAGAATGCGATGCCCAGAATCAGCATCGTCCGCGGCACGCCGCCCTCGCTCTTGGTCAGCATGTCCGTGACCTTGGCGGCCCACACGGACGCCAAGCCGAAACCGGAAACCACGATTCCGGCAATCATCCCCGTCCGCCGCGCCGGAAACCACTTGACCGCCGGCGGCGTGGCCGACGCGTAGCCGAAGCCGATGCCCGTCCCCGCCAGCACGCCAAAGCCGATAATGTAGTACAGATTGTCGGAGCCGCCGACGCTGGCGATGATCATGCCGATGCCCACCAACAGCCCGCCGATGCTCGCCACCCACCGCGGACTGATCTTGTCCTGCAAGCGACCGGCCGGAACCATCATGATCGAGAACACCAGACAGCCGATCGCGTAAGGCAACTGCTTCTGCAAGTCGGTCCAGCCCCATTCCTTGGGAATCGCTCCACGGATCACACTCCACGTGTACAGAATGCCCAGTGCGAGGTTGATCCCCAACGCTGCCAAGGTCACCACCCAGCCACGATTCATAATGGACTCCTGTTGCTGCAGCGGCCGTAGATTGCCGCACCTCGGAATGTGAGAAACTCGGACATGACGAGGCGATTGTAGCCGTGCTAGCAGCTGCCCGCCATACGGCCGCGCCCGAGGCAGCTGGATTCTTTCCTGCCCCGGCTCGCCAAGTCGCCACGCGCTTCTTCCCGCGTCCTCGCGTCCCCTTGTTTCACCCGGCTTTCCCGGCTACGCTCAGATCCGTGGTCCGGAACTGAATTGGCCGATTCCAGCCCTGCGAGGTTCCCATGCGCATCCCGTCCTGCTTCTCCTGTGTTGTCGCCTTCGTGGTTCTGACCGGCTTGATCACCCTGCCGGACGCCACCGCTCGGGCGGCGGAAACGAACATCGACGAAGCCCAGGTCCCGCAGTACACGTTGCCGGATCCGCTGGTCCTGGCCAACGGTGACAAGGTCGCCGACGCCGAAACCTGGCGGACGAAACGGCGGCCGGAGATCCTGGAACTGTTCCGGACGCAGATGTTCGGCCGCAGCCCAGGCCGGCCCGCTGGGATGACGTGGGAGGTGTTCGACTGTGACCGGCAGGCACTCGGCGGAACGGCCACGCGCAAGCAGGTGACGGTCTACTTTGCCGGCAAGAAGGATGGCCCGAGCATGGAAATCCTGATCTACCTGCCCAACGCGGCGACCAAGCCGGTGCCGGCCTTTGTGGGCCTGAACTTCCAAGGCAATCAAGCCATCCACCGCGATCCGGGAATCAAGCTGTCGACCAGTTGGATGCGGTCCAAGGACGCCGCGGGCAATCGTGCCACGGAAGCCGACCGCGGGGCCGCAGCCAGCCGCTGGGCGGTCGAGAAGATCCTGGCCCGCGGCTATGCGCTGGCGACGATCTACTACGGCGATATTGACCCGGATTTCGATGACGGATTTCAGAACGGCGTTCATCCCCTGTTCTACCGCGCGGGGCAGACCAAGCCCGAGCCGGACGAGTGGGGCTCGATCGCCGCCTGGGCCTGGGGCCTGAGCCGGGCGCTGGACTATTTCGCGACCGACGCCGACATCGACGCCAAGCGGGTGGCCGTGATGGGGCATTCGCGACTGGGCAAGACCGCGTTGTGGGCGGGCGCCGAGGACGAGCGATTCGCGCTGGTGATCTCGAACAACTCCGGCTGCGGGGGCGCGGCGCTCAGCCGCCGGGCGTTCGGCGAGACCGTGTGGCGGATCAACACCTCGTTCCCGCACTGGTTCTGCGACAACTTTACGCAGTACAACAACCACGAAGCCCAACTGCCCATCGATCAGCACGAACTGATCGCCTTGATGGCCCCGCGGCCGGTCTACGTGGCCAGTGCCGCCGAGGACACGTGGGCCGACCCCCGCGGCGAGTTCCTGTCGGCCAAGCACGCCGAACCCGTGTACCGTCTGCTGGGCGCCGGCGGTCTGCCCGCGGAGGACATGCCCGCCGTGGACCACCCTGTCAGCGACATCATCGGCTACCATATCCGCACCGGCAAGCACGACGTGACGGATTACGATTGGGAGCAGTATCTGAGCTTTGCCGACAAACACTTGAAAAAGTAAGTCGCCAGGTCGAAGAGTCGCTGAGTCACCCAGGAGTCCAGCCATGCGTCTGTGCCGATTTCGACATGCGGGTCGCGTATCCGCGGGGTTCTATAGCGAAGCGTGCATTGTCCCGATCGCCGCCGCGGCAGCGAAATACGCGGAGGCCGTCGGAGGCCAGCTGGCCATTCCCGATGGAGACGACTTGTTGGCGCTCCTGCCGCCCGACGGCGCCGCGTGCCGGGAGGCGGCGAAACTGGCCCAGTGGATCGCGGACAATGGGCCGCTGTTGCCCGACGGCGTCAGGCTGGCGACCGGTTCCGTCGAGCTGCTGGTGCCCGTCCCGCGGCCGCCCAAGCTATTGTTGCTGGCCGGCAACTACGCCGCGCACATCGAGGAAGGCGGCGGCGTCGCGGCGCAGCGGGCGGAGACATTTCCCTACGTGTTCATGAAGCCCCCGACGACGACGCTGACGGATCCCGGCAAGCCGATCCGGATCCCGGCCGTGTCCCCCGATCACATCGACTGGGAAATGGAACTGGGCGTGATCATCGGCCGGCGCGCCACGCGGGTGAAAGAAGCCGACGCCTTGCAGTACGTCGCCGGCTATACGGTCGTGAACGACATCTCCGACCGCGAGTTCCATCCCAACCCGCAGCGCAAAGTGCGGCAGAAGGACACCTTTTTCGACTGGCAGCACGGCAAATGGCACGACGGCTTCTGCCCGCTGGGGCCGTGCGTCGTCTCGGCCGCTGCGATTCCCGATCCGCAGAAGTTGGAGATGAAACTGACGTTGAACGGCCAGGTGCGGCAGGATTCCAGCACGGCGTACCAGATTTTCCCCGTCGCCGCCGTGATCGAATTCCTGTCCAGCTTTGTCACCCTGGAACCCGGCGACATCATCTCGACCGGCACCCCCGCCGGCGTCGGCAACGCCACCGGCACATACCTGAAACCGGGCGACCGGCTGGAAGCCACCATCCGTTCGATCGGGACGTTGGTCACGCCGGTGGTGGCGGAGTGACTTGAGGCTACCAGGCCGCGGCGCAGGCGTTGCCGCCGGCCCCGCCGATCAACACGCCGGTGAATAGGCCATTGGAGCTGTTGACTCCCAGATTCAAGCTGAACGCCGAGCGGTGGGCCGATAACGCCTGGGTCCAAGCCCAATCGCTGGAGTTTTCGGCGGTCGAGATGGCCGTGTTGGCGTCGGTTCCGGACACGAAACTGTTCGTGTTGCGGTCCAGAACCAGGCCGGTCGACAAGCTCAATCCGCGGGCCATGACCACGCCGCTCTGGCCGCGGATAGCCGCCCCCTGGGCATCCGAAAGCGGCTCCAGGTCGGCGAGCCCCAGACGCTGCAGGACGCCAGCCGGCACCTGGCCGTCGGCGGCGCGGGCTGGACCGGCAAGGAAGAACAGGGCCAACGCGAGGAGGGGCAAGGCCTTCGTCATGATGATGTCTCGGCAACAGAACGGTGTTCGGAAAGAGAGAACTGCCCACGCAGCGACGGCTTGACGCGTCTTGTTGCGAGCCTAATTACGCTCCGTTGCCTGTCTACTCGCCCGGCCGCGATGCGGCGATTCGTCCCGGGAAAAATGCGGCGCTGGCGAGCGACGTTGACGATCGTAGGGGTTGGGGCGGTTCCCGGACATTGCGGCCGAGTGCCGCTCAACGGGGCGCCAGATCGGCGGTCAGCTGCCGCCGCAAGTGAGCCTGATTAGCCTCGCCCAGCCGCGGCTCCGTGGGGCTGATGCTCAGGGCCGAAACGCGCGCCGGATCGACGCCCGGTTTGATCACGACCAGCACGGCGTTCTGCTGCCACTGCTTTTTGAATTCCGGAACGAGTGTGCGGACCTTGCCCCGAGCCGGGTCGGCCAGGTACACGAACTCGCCGTCCGTCCCGCGATAGACGACGAAGTGATTGAAGCCGTTCACGACGATGCCGACGATCAGCGGGATCTTGACTTGGGCCAGCTTGTCGAACTCCTGCTTCCCGATGACGGCCTGGTATCCGACGCGGACCGACAGACGCCGGAGGTCCGTCAACGAGAGGCCGTTCTTGATGCGGTCCTGCAGTTCCTCCGGAGTGAGTATCTTGGCCGTCTCCTGTAGCAACTGGGTCTCGGTCACCGTGTCGCCCCAGTGATAGCGGAGCAGCGTCGCCAGACTGGCCGCGCCGCACGAGTAGTCGCGCTGCTGCATGACGACGTTTTCTTTGCGCAGACTGGTCCAGCTCTTGACCGCGTGGCGAAACGTCCGCTGGCTGTCGCGGACCGGGGCGCTCTGGGGGCGGCGCGCGGCCGGGAGTTCGGCGCCGGCGCTGTTGGCGGGCGACAACGGCCAGGCCAAGCAGGCCGTCACGAGCAGGCTCGCCCAGCTCAGAAGCACTCGCCACCGAGGGCGAATCCTCTCCGAGCGAGTCGCCGAACGCTGGAACATCACACGCTCCCGCCACCCAGAGTCAGAAGGTCCAACCCACACCGAAAATGCTGTCGATAGCGCCCTCCGTCAGCCCGAAGTCCACAAACGGCTCGACGGTCTTGACTGTGCCGCGGCGGGACTTCGTGTCTCGCACGATCGTGGCCGCCAGACGCATCTGCATCGGCTCCCGCCCGCTGCCGGGGATCCGGATTTCGTTGACTCGATTGTCGCTCACGTAAGCGCCGCGAAAGGCCGCGCTGAACGTGATCTTCGGATTGACGGCAAAGCCCACGCCAAAGCGATAGAACGCCTGGTCGCCGGGATCGACGCCCAGCCGGCCCAGCACCGTGTCGAACGTGGTGTCGGTCCGCCACTGGTAGCCGACCCCGCCGAACAGCACGACCGGGTCAAAGGCTTTGGTGAACGTCAGCGCCCAGGTCGCCGTCCAACAGCCTTGGCCCAGAGTCGATCCGGGTGTGGCCAGCGAGTCGGCAAAGTCGCTGTTGCCGGTGGGGGCGGAGACCGCCACCGTAGCCAGCAGGTTGGGGAAATACTCGCTGGCCCGCGCCAACTGCTGGACGAAGCCAAGGCTGATGTCGCCCACGCCGCCCATGTTGGAGATCTCGTCCTGGCTGAAATAGACCGCTTCGCCGTTGGCCCACCCCAGCGGCACGTTGACGAAGAACTGGCTGATCGGAGTGACGCCGATGCGGAATTCCAGCGGCATCAGCAACAGCCGCTGGCGGCGGTTCAGTTCCGACAGCTGCAGGCCGCCCAGGTTGGTGATGCGGGCCATCGTGAAATCCGCTTCGTCCAGCAGATACTGGAGCGTCAGGTCGAACTGGTACTGCCCCGGTCGCAGCAGGATCGTGTCCTGCCGCAGGAACTGAACCGAATCGGTCGTCTCTTCCGGCTCTTCGCCCAGCGTCTGCGGATCGCGTTCGCCGGTGGAACTGCCGCGATTGACGTCGACGTCTTGCAGGAGGTATGCCCAGCTGGCCGCATACGGGACTTCGGCGGCCGGCGAGAAGGCGATGGGTGGGCGGAAATCAACGGCGCTGGCGCCGCCGGGCGACGAATCTCCGGCGAACGGGCCGGACGGCGCTGTGAAGGCAAACCCGGACACGTTCGGCTGAGTAGTCGGCAGCGGACCGCCGGCGTGAGCGGAATTCCCCGCGGGCAACTCCGAGAACGCAATGGGACTAGCGACCGGCTGGGCTCGCCCCACTTCCTTCCGTCCTTCGCTCGCGACCGGAGCAGAAAAAGTGATCCCGAGATTCGGCGGCGCTGGATTGGGCTGAACGGTGTCCGCGCGGGCTGGCCAGGGAGTCTCCGCGGCTGGCGAGAAGACCGCTTGGCCGGGAACCGGAGGTGAAACGGTTGGCCGCGGGAGTGGCGCCACAGGCACTGTCTCGGCAGCTTCCGGACGGGAAAAAGCGACGCCGCCGACGACCGCCGGACGAGCCGCACCCGGGGCCGCGGCAAATCCGCGGGTGGCAGCCAGCAGGCCCGCTCCCGCGCACAGCAGCAGCGCCAGCGGCAACCGGCGGCGGGCTCGTGCGTGAGGATTGCGGTCTGCCAGGTTCATGACGAGGATTCCGGTTGTTGCCGATCGAGCATCTTCAGGACTGCGCCGGCGGACGACGGCGGGTACGTCCGCAAGGCTAGTAGGTGACTCCCGCCCCGATCATGAAACCGAACAGGTCCAGGTCCCCGTCATGAGCGTTCGCGACCGCGTCCACCCGTCCGCCCACGTCGTTCGGACCGTCGTGCAGATACGCGAACGAATTGGACGTCGCGCAGACGTCGCCGGTCTCCCAGTGCTGGTACTCCAAGCCGGCCCGGAAGAAGAACACGGCGGGCAGGCACGCACAACAATGCTCCCACTGCAACCCGGCCACCACTTCCCCGATGATCACGTTGTCGTCTTGATCCTGGGCCGCGAACGCCTGGTCGCGGGAGTAGGACGAGCCCGTCCCGGTCGGCGTGCGAACAACGGCGTTCGCTTCGGTAAAGGCGGAAGCGGCAGTGTCGGCCCAGAGGAACGAGCCGCGGACGCCCCAGAACCAGCGCCAGCCACACAACAGATTCGGAGCGCAACTGACGATCCGGCTATGGATGTCGTCGAACGGCGGATGGGGTTTGCTCGGATCGTCGCCGGCGTGATGCTTGGCCCACCACAGCCCCACGGGCGCGTTGCCGCCGACAGAAAAGGTGAAGCCGGCGCCCTCCAGTTGGTTCGCGCCCACAGCCAGCCCGGTCAGTTCAACCTGGCCCAACTCGCCGTAGCCCAGCGACATGGCGTTCCTGACCAGCCGCGCGTAGCGTGCGCCGAGCGAGGCGTCCAGTACCCAGTTGTGCAAGCAATAGCGACTGGTCAACTCCAGGTCGACCGTGTCGCCGCACAGATAGTACTCCTCCCGAAACGCGGTCTGCCCATCCACGATGACCGGCACGACCGGGTCCAAGTTGATATAGTCAGCACCCAGGTGTCCGTACCGCGCCCGGTAGCCAAACCCTCCGGCGTGCTGGACCCCCAGCCAGACTCGTACGCTGCTGGCCAGCCCCGCTTCAGTCGTCCCCGTAAAGGACTCGCCAGTGATCAGGTTGGTCTGAGTCACCGCTTGCGATGGTTCGCCCAAGGGCCCCAGGAAGGCCAATTCCACGCCGCCCACTAAGCCCGCTTCGCACCATTGCCGCCAGCAGCAGCCCCACAGGCAGTCCCCGCCGCACTCCGCGCAGCCCGGCTTGGTGTCCGCCGCGAGGGGGCCGGGGATTTCCTCAGGCTGTCCCGCGGCTTCCCCAGACGCCGGACCATTTGCCGCGCCTTCCTGCGGCATTGCTTGAGGCGCGGCAGGAGTTGGCGCGACAGGGCCCGACGGAACGCCCGGGGCGGCGGGAGAAGCGACCGGTCCGCGGAAGCCAGGGGGGTAATAGCCCGGGGGGGGCTGAAATGCCAGCACGCTGAAGGGTGCGCTGCCGCGCGGGAGCGAGGCTGTGACCGCGGCCGGGGGAGCAGCGGCCGCGCCGGGAGAGCCCGCCTGCGGTGTGCCGACGTCGATGCCTGCCGCGGGCAGAATCGCTTCTCGCTCGGCCTGTTGGCGCGCCCACGCTTCCAACTCCCGGGCGTCTTCGAGTGAAATCGGAGCTGTCTGCCCATCCCCGCCCCCGCGTGCGGCCTGGTCGCGAGCCCACTTGGCCAGTTCCAGCGCGTCCGCGGCGCTGATCACCGGCGCCAATTCCGGTTGCCCTGGACTCCGGCCGGCCGCGCCCGCGAGCGGAGCGGCCTGCGAAGTACCAGCGGCTGGCGCCGTGCTCCCTGGCGGCAGGAAGCGAGGGTTCTCCTCGCCGGAGCCTGTCTCGACCGCGAGCGTGAACGCGGCCAGCACGCAGATCCTCACCAACATCATTGGATTGCCCCCCAGCGTAGTCAAGCGAGCCATCGACGCCATTACAGGCCGTACAATAGGTCTCATCGCCCTTATCGTCATAGCCGCTACAGCCGCTACAATTTGACGGCCGGTTGCCATACAATCGCTGTAGCCTGCGTATTTTGACAGGTTGAGGGCGGAGTGTCTAAGTCCGGTGGCAGACAGCATTGAGGGGAATCACAATGAGTGACCGCGCACGCCTATCTCGATGTTCTGGCTGGTCGTCAGCCCAAGGCCCTGCCGCGCGCCGCAAGCCAGCGCGTCGCCGCCGGTTGTTCTTCGAAGGTCTGGAACCGCGAATCGTCCTGGCATCGACGGCCTCGCTGTCGGCCGGAGATCTGCTGGTGGCGGGCAGCGCCGTGGGCGAGCAACTATCGTTTTCCACCAGCGGAACGAACCTCGTCGTGACCGATGCGACAGGCATCACGGCCGGAGCCGGCGTCACCCAGGTGAATTCCACAACCGTGCACGCTCCACTGGCCGCCATCACCGGCCTCGTCGATGTCGACGGCGGCGACGGGACGGACTCCGCGACGTTTGGGACGATCGACTTGGGCGCCGCAGGGATCAAGACGCGGGACGTCGAAACCGTCAGCCTGAGCGCTGCTGCCAGTGTGACGGCCGCCGGAGGGGTTGATGTCGAAGCGGACAATTTCACGGCCAACGGCGGGGCGACGTTGTCGACACGCCGCATCGCGTCCGGCGATCCGGCGACCGCCGACTCGACCGCTTCGTCCGGCGACATCTCGATCGTGGCTCACAACATCACCATTCAGGCCGGCAGCCGGTTGCTGGCGCAGGTCGAGGAGGGAAGTGCCTTCGTGCCCGGCAAGGTCACGCTGAAGATCGACAACAGCACGGTGGCCCTGCCGTTCATCCCGCAAGTCAGCCTGGCGGAGATTTCCCTGACGATCGGCGCCAGTGGCGAGGAAACGGTGATCCGCGGCGGCGAAATCGAGATCGAGGGCTCGCTGACGAACGACATCACCAGCCCCAAGCGTTTTCTCGGCTACACGGATCAAACCGTGGAGATCGCCATCGAAAACGCGTCCCTCGAGGGCGAGTCGGTTTCGGTGGTCGCCGAATCCGAGGACAAGAGCCTGATCGAGGACCTGCCGGAATGGGTCACCGCAAATTTCATCGAACCGTTCGGCGAGTTCCTGGTCGACAAGTTCCTGCCCAAGACGCCCATCAGCGCGATGATTCGGGGGGCCAAGGCGACGGTGAGCGTGCTGGATTCCGAGATCCAGAGCGAAGGCGACGTGACCTTGACCGCGACTTCGATCGTCGATGCCTCGACCGAAGCCGTGGCCGCCTACGACGAGATCCTGAAGATCGCGCATCGCTTCAGCGCCGGGTACAGCCAGGCCACCAGCACCGCCAAGACCACGATCGGCGGCGAGTCGCTGATCCAGGCCGGCGGCGATGTGACGATCACTACCGATACCGAGACGACCGCAGTCGTGAACGCCCGCACCACGTCGAACATCAACCTGGAAGCGCCGGCCAGCGCCCGCGACGTAGTGGTGTCGTTCGCCATTACGAATTCGAATTCGACGTCCCAGGCCAGCCTGGAGGAAGACGCGTCGATCGTGGCCGCTGGCAATGTCGCGATCCAATCCCAAGGCACGATCACGAACAACGCCACATCCGGAGCGACTACGTATATCGACGGGGCGGGCGGCCTGAGCGTTTCACTGGCGTTCGACAACAGCGACATCCAATCGACGGTCGACGGCCGGATTCAGGCCGGCGGCACGGACGTCACCCGCGACGTGGTTCTGGCGGACATCAGCGGCAGCCGGATGACGATTCCCCAGCACGGTTTCCACGACGGTGACATCATCCGCTATCTGGCCCGCGACCCGGCCGATCCCAACCAGCCCCAGGACCCCATCGGCGGGCTGCTCAGCGGCGAGGAACTGCGGGTGATCGTGGTGGACGAGAACACCATCGAACTGGCCCGCACCACCGCGCTGGACCTGGACAACGCCGGCGCCGATCCCACCTCGACGCAGTCGTTCTCGCGGCGCGACACCGTCGTGTTCAACCCGCAGACCGCCGTCGACCCGTCTACCGACCAGATCACCTTGCCCGGCCACGGATTCACGGCCGGCCAGCAGTTGGACTACGGCGTCGGGATCGACGAAAACGGAGATGAAAAGACGATCGGCGAGGCCATTGGCGGGCTGGTAGATCAGACGGCCTACTTTGCCATTCCCACCGGCGTCAATACCTTCCGGGTGGCGGCGACCCAGGAGGCTGCCCTGGCTCCCAGCCCGATCGCCATCGATTTGACGAGCCGCGGCAGCGGCACGACACACATTTTTGCCTACAACGAAGCGGCCACGCCGTTTTCCCCGAGCGCCGATTTCGACGGCGCGACGGACACGTTCACGGTCCCGGGCCACGGCTTTGCGACCGGCGATGCCCTGGTCTACGCCACCGATTCGAGCCGCGCCCAGCAGTCCGTGCTCAGCCGCTCGGCCGTCTTCAATCCGACGGACCAGACCAGCACGATTGACCCGACCGGAACCGCCGATTTGAACGAACTGGTCCTGAACATCTCGACCGACACCCTCGCGCTGGTGAATCACGGCCTGGCCACCGGCGACGAGGTGACCTACCACAGTCACGACGGCGACGCGATCGGCGGCTTGACGGACGGCGCCAACTACTTCGTGATCCGGGTCGACGGGCGTTACATCCAGCTGGCGGCGACGCCGAGTGATGCGAGCCACGCCGTGGCCATTGACTTGGCGGCCGGGGCGACCATCGTTGACGGCCCGCACACCTTGACGACCGTGGTCGCGCCGCGGACGATGGCCTTCGATCCGACGAGCACAGTGCCCGAACCGGTGGTCAACACGGTCAGCGACACGGTGCTGATCACTCCCTTCCACAACTACGTCGCCGGCCAGCGGGTGCAATATCAGACGGGGGGCGGATCGCCAATCGGCGGCCTGAGCAACAATCACTACTACTTTGCCATCCCCGTGACCGAAGTCGCCTTTCGGCTGGCCGCCTCGCGCGACGATGCGCTGGCCGGTGTCGCCATCGATCTCACCGCGGGAGCGACCGGCACGGGCCACCAGTTCACCACGAACGAGGTCGACACGATTGGCAATCTGCTTGTTTCGCCGGGCCACGAAATGGAGACCGGCGAGCGGGTGACGTACAGCAAGGGCGACGGCGTGGCGATCGCTCCACTGTACGATGGGGCCGAGTACTACGTGATTCGTCTGGATGCCAACACCGTCCGCCTGGCGAACTCGCTGCACGAGGCCTCCGTCGGCGCCTACATCGACTTGTTGTCGACCGGCAGCGGAACCATGCAGGGGCTGCAGCGCGCTACGATCGTCACAACGTTCGACCCGACCCGGACCGCGCCCGTGGTGGACACGTCGCTGGATACCATCGAACTGCCCGGACACGGGCTGAATACCGGCGACGAAGTCAACTATCAAGCCAGCGGAGGCGTCCCGATCGGCGGACTGGCCGACAATGCGAACTACTTCGCCATCCGCGTCGACGCCAATCACATTCAATTGGCGGTCGATGCCACGGCGGCGGCGGGCGGCACGGCGATTCCGCTGGCCGCCGGCGCGACGCTGGGCTCGGGCCTGCACGCCTTCCGCGTCATTCCCGAAGTGGATATCGCCGAGTTTCCTGACCGCCAGATCGACTTTGATCCCACCCTGATACCCGCCCTCAACACGGCGGCCGACACGATCCGGCTGCCGAATCATGGCTTCTCCACGGCGGACGCGGTGAGCTACCTGTCCGGCGGCGGAACACCGATCGGCGGCTTGACCAACGGCGCGCAGTACTTCGTGATTGCCGTGGACGACGACACGCTGCAGTTAGCCGTGTCCGCCGCTGCGGCCAACGCCGGCACGGCGATCCCGCTGTCCGGCGGCGCCACGGGTGCGCGGCACGGGCTGCAACGCGGTTCGACCATCACGCAGGGCGATGCGGCGCTCCGCGGCCTGACGAATGCCGGCGTCTACTTCGCGGTCGTGCTGGATGCCAACACCTTTCGCCTGACGGCCGCCAAGCAGGATGCCCTGGCTGCCGCCCCGCTGGCCCTGGATCCCAGCCAGGCGACGGGCGCTGTGCACGAGTTGGAACCGCTTGCCGAGTCGTCCGGCATCCTGGTGGCCGCCGACTTGACCGCCGACAACCGCGCCAATGCCGGCGCCGGCATCGGCGGCGAGCCATCGTTGGCGGACCTGCTGACCAAGGCCGAACTGCAAACGTCGCTGGAAGGCATCAAGGGAATCCTGAACGCGGATTTCCAGAAACGCTTTCACAATCCGGCCATTCACGGCGGCGGCTCGACGACCAACAGCCTGTTCAGCGGCGCCGCCGGCATCGGCCTGAACCTGTTCGAGCACACGGTTCTGGCCAGCGTGGGCGCGACCGCGGAAATCGTCTCGGGCCTGGATTTCGTGCAACGCAGCACCGTGACGCAAGCTTCTCAAGTGACGGCGCAAGGCAATATCTTCCTGGGCAGCGCCAAGAAGTTCGCGACCGGCGTGGCCGTAGCGCTCGGCTTCTACACCAACGACGTCCAGTCGATCGTCGACGGCGACGGGACCCGGGGCGCCGTGATCGACGCGCCGGGCGCGATCGACATCTCGTCCGAATTGACCTACCCCCTGTTAATCGAACCGTTGGAACTGCTGCCGTTCTCCAGCTTCTATAACGGCACGGATGAATACAACGTGATCGGCGATCTGGCCTCCTTCCTGGACGGGTCCCTGGGGCTGACGCGGATCATGAACGTCTGGGCGGCCAGTTCCGCGTACACCACCAAGGCCGACGATCTGCCCACGGTCGCGATCTCCGGCTCGGTGGGCTACACCCAGTACGCCAACACCTCGCAAGCGATCGTCCGCAGCGGGGCCAGGCTGAACCAGAACGGGCAGAACGACGACCAGCAGGTGCGGGTCGCGGCCGCGACGGGCCTGGAACTGGTCAGCGTCACCGGCATCATGTACCTGTTCCTGAACGAGCGCGGACTGCGGGATGCCTTTACGGACCGGGATGCGGCGTCCACCTTTGCCCGCGCCGGCAATTTCTTCTCGTTTTTCGGCAACAAGTCGTCGACGTTCGGCATGGGCGGCTCGGCGATGGTCCAGGTGCTGGACAACACGACGACGGCCTTGATCGAGGGCGGGGCCGCCGTGTCCAGCGGCGTTAACGGCGGGTTGGAGGTCG
>CAIYOB010001299.1 GCA_903927685.1 uncultured Planctomycetaceae bacterium | reverse complement strand
GTACTTTTGTGGCCCGCGGCCGTATGTTCGCAAGCCGGCGGCGGAAGACTGCCCCGTCTACGGCCGCCACAACCACTGTCCCGCGATCGTGAACTGTGCCAACGGCGACCTGCTGGCGATCTGGTACACGTGCCAGACCGAGCCCGGACGGGAACTCGGGATCGTCGCCAGCCGACTGCGGTATGGCGAGAACGAATGGCAAGTCGCCTCGGAGTTCTGGGATGCTCCGGACCGCAACGATCACGCCTCAGCGCTGTGGGTGGACGAGCAGGGCACGCTGTACCATTTCAACGGCCTGTCGGCTGCGGCAACTTGGGGCAATCTGGCGACCATCCTCCGCACGTCGGCGGATCACGGGGCGACGTGGTCGCAAGCCCGGCTGATCATGCCCGAGCACGGTCTGCACCACATGCCGATCGAGTCCGTCTTGCGGACTCGGGAAAGCGCGATCCTGGTCCCCTGCGACGCGGTGCCGGGTGGTTCCGGCGGTTCCGCCGTGCTGGTCAGCCGCGACGAGGGCGGGACGTGGGTCGATCCGGGCGAGGGACGCCCCGAGCCGGATTTCTCGGCCGGCGCGACAGGCGCCTGGATTGCCGGCATCCACGCGGGCTTCGTGCAACTGGCCGACGGCCGGCTGTTGGCTTTTGGCCGCGGCAACAACATCGAGGGCCGGATGCCCATGAGCCTGTCGAGCGACGGGGGCGAGAATTGGACGTACCGCGCCAGCCCCTTCCCGCCGCTCGGCGGCGGCCAGCGACTGGCCGTTCTGCGATTGCAGGAAGGGCCCATCCTGTTCTGTTCGTTTGGCCGTGAAGTGCCGTTCCGGGATGCGGCGGGCCAGGAGCGAATCGGCTCCGGGCTGTTCGCCGCTCTATCGACCGACGAGGGCCAGTCGTGGCAGATCAAGCGCCTGGTCACGGACGAGGGGCCGGCCCGCACTGTCGACGGCGGCGGCAACACGGGGCCGTTCACACTGAGTGCTGTGTCGGCCGAGCCGCGTGGGTACCTGTCGATCTGCCAAGCGGCGAACGGTGTCATCCACTTGATCTCGTCCAAGCAGCATTACGCTTTCAACCTGGCGTGGCTGAACACCCCGCCGCCCGTTGCGCCGCCGTCGGCACCGTGAGAACTGGCGTGGGAGGCTCCCCGGGTGGCGGGCGTCGGCCCAAGGCGGAATGACTCGTCAGTCGGGGAATTCGCGTCAACGCACGCTCTCGTAACCCGACGCGTGAGCGCCATCGTAACCCGACGCGTGAGCGAGGAAGGAGTACAGAACCTCGCTCATGCTTCGGGTTACGACGGCGAGCTGCTAGCAGCCGGTGAAACGCGGTGATCGAGGGTCTGGCAATGCGGACTGAGCCGGCATTTCCTGCGCAGGTGTCAGAATTGGCATAATCCGATCAAGCCGCAAGGTCGCTTCACCCGATCATTGGAATGGGAAGCCGTGGGGTCCAGCGGCATTGTATCCCCGTCTTGCGTCGTAACATTGCGGCCCGGGAGGGGCCGAGACCCGTTGGCGAGCAGGACGGAGTGAATTCCTTCTCTCACATTCCTACATGCCTGGCGAAGCACGGACTCGATGCAGACGCAGGTGAGCAGGCGGCGGGGGCAAGCTATGTGGAAGGTCTTTCGTGCCGAACATCAACTGGGCCCCTGGCCCATCCGCGTCCTCGTCTTGGCGGCGTTTCCGATCCTGGCCGCAGTCTATGTGCAAGGGGAATCGGTCCCGCGGGCGAAGCCCAGGCCGAAACTGATCGTTATCCAGGACAAGCTGCCGGCGAACCCGGGCGAAGCACGTTGGGGCACAGCCAGCCAACCCGATAAGGACCGGGAAACGGTGGGCTCGACGATCGTCATCGAGCGTTCGCTGACTCCAGTGGCCGCGGGCGAGCGGAAAGACCCGGCCCAGCCGGGCTCGACGCTGACGATCAAGCGGGAGTTGCCGCCGTCGCCGAAGAACAGTCCCCCCTCCACTCCGCCGCTGCCTCAGCCGCCGAGTTTTCCGGCGATTGATCGTTCGCTTGCCGGGTCTTCCGCGGCGCCCGCTGCCAAGAGCGCTGGT
>CAIYOB010001298.1 GCA_903927685.1 uncultured Planctomycetaceae bacterium | reverse complement strand
GGCTCGACCCCAGCCACCCAACCCCAATTCTCAGCTTGGACAACGCACTAGCCTCGACAAACCACCAGTCGGCTGCCCACGAACGCGCCGCCGACTCCGGCGGCCAGCGGCGCCAGCACTAGCGCAGCATACCGCAGCCAACGCGACGGGTCGTTCAGCGGTACCGCCTGGTCCAGCAGCAGGCACCAGGCGGCTGCGACCACCGCCCAGCCAAACGCTCCCCAACGGACCGCCCGAACGCGATCGTCCGACGCCGAATAGGCTGCCAGGACACCCTGCAACGCCCCCAGCACCGCGCCGGAGACCGCCCCCAAGATCGCGTGAAAGAATGTGACGGGGAGGAACTCGACAAGCCAGGCGTCCCCGCCTTCGATTCCCTGGCCCGCCGCTGCAGCCCCGACCCGCCCGGCCAGGCCAGCGATCGCATACATACCGGCGGTGAACGCCGCCCCCGCCGCTGCGCCGTAGGCGATGCCGAAGAACAGCCCGGCCAGAGCTAAATCGCGAATCCGTTTGGTTCGGCGATGCCGAGCCGTTTCCGCCCCCTCGTCCATGCCTTCCGGGCTGCGATAGGGGTTGTCAGCCATCGAGCCCCCCCGCGGCCTCGAACAGCAGCAGCGCCTGCCGGACCGGCAGCACGTCGTGCACGCGGATCACCTGGACGCCTTGCCGAGCCAACGCCAAGGCAACACCGATCGTCCCCGCCGTGCGGTCCGCCTGTTTGTCGCCCAGGACTTTGCCAATGAACCCTTTCCGGGAATGCCCCACCAGCAACGGGCACCCCAGGTCATGATAGCGGCCGCAGTGGGCCAGCAGGGTCAAGTTGTGTTCGTGCGTCTTGCCAAAGCCAATGCCCGGGTCCAGGCAGATCCGGGCGCGATCCAGTCCGTGGGCCAGCAACGCGTTGCGGCGGTCGCGGAGATAGGCGAAGATGTCCTCGACGACCGCGGCGTACTGCGGGTCGTCTTGCATGGTTTGCGGCGTGCCTTGCATGTGCATGGCGCACACGCCGGCGCCCGTCTCCCGGGCGAGCGTCGGCATCGCCGGATCGCCTTCCAGGCCCGTCACGTCGTTGATGATCTCGGCGCCCGCCGCGATCGCTTCCGCCGCGACCGCGGCCTTGGACGTGTCGATCGAGACGGGAATCCGGGTCCGCTCGCACAGGGCTTGGACTACGGGCAGCACGCGCCGCAGTTCCTCGCCGGCCGTCACCGGCGTGCTGTACGGCCGAGTGCTTTCGCCCCCCACGTCCAGGATTTCGGCGCCCTGCTCGGCCAATCGCAAACCGTGGTCGATGGCCGCGGCCGAGTCGAGACAGAGTCCGCCATCGGAAAAGCTGTCGGGCGTGACATTCACAATCCCCATCAGCAGCGGCCGCTGCGAAAAAGTCAGCTCGCGCGAGCGCAGCCGCCAAGTCCTGGCTCGCAGCGGAAACCGTTGGGACCAGGGCGGCGGCTGATGGTCGCGATCCGAGGCGTTGGTCATTGCCGAGGGTGCTCCCAACTAGCCTTGACCAGGCGAACCGACGGTTGCCTCGCTGCGGATTTCCTTGATCTCGATGCTCCCCGAGCGGACCTCGGCGAACGGCTTGCCGTCCCGGACGCCGACGGTGCCGTAGCCGGTCGCGGTCGCCAGGAAACAGCGGAAGTCGCCGCTCAGCCGGGGCTGCAGGTACAGGACTTTCTCCACGGCATCGTAGCGAGCGCCGCTCAGGCCCTGCAACAGGGCGTAGCTGGACATGGCGCGGGCGTACCAGTGGCCGCACTCGTACTCATTGAACGGGTTGCGGATCCGGCCGTCATAGCGGCCGCGGCAGGCACGGACGATTTCCAGCCCCTCCGCGACTCGTCCCATCAGCATCAGGTGCGCCGCCACCTGGTACTCGATGCCCGTCCAGACCTCGTTCGAGTACACAAACGGCAGTGATAACGCTCCGCCCTTGGGCCAGGTGCACAGCAACAGTCCGCCTTCGGCGCCGCACGCGAAACTGGGCCGCTGCGGGTTGGCGTGCGTCGACAGGTCACGCTGGAGATTGTACTTGTGGACCGCCACCAGGTGGCTGGTCACCTTGGCGGCGTCCACCACCTGGCCCACGCCGCAGACCGCGGCCAGGAACGAACCCAGCACGCCGTCGGACAAGCAACCGGTGCCGTACTGGTACTTCGGCCCCTCCTGTTCCAGCAGGGCGAGCGCCTCGGGCGAGTACTGCCCGACCATGCTCTTGACCTCCTGCGGATTCTGGGCCCGCAGGTGCTTCCACTGGATCTTCTGAATGAAGTACTCGCCGTCAAACAGTTCCTGCTCCATCCGCCGCAGCCCGGCTTCGAGCAACTCGGCGTACCGCGCGACGTCCTCGCCCAACGCCTGTCCCATCCGGATCGCAGCCTGGAGCGCGCCCAGGTAGAAACTGGTGCACATCCCATCGGGGCCCCAGAACTCGATATCGTACGTGTTGTGGTGCGGCTCTTCCAGCCAGCCCTTGTGCCCGGGGTCCCAGGTCTCGATGCAGTAGTCGAGGCTCTGTCGGACTCGCGGCCAGAGCCGCCGCAGCCAGTCGGTGTCGCCGCTGATCCGCCAGTCGCGATGGACCTTCATGATCCCGCCCAGTTGGCCGTCGGCGGCGGCATGGAAATCGGCGGCGACGGGACGGATCGGCAGGGCGCTGCGGAACGTCTGGTGGCCCCGCTCGTCCTGCGACGGGCCGAACTCCGTCTCGCGAAGACTCCGTTCCAACGCGGGAAACAGGTGCGGCAGAGCCTGGGCATAGTTCCACACGTGGGTGCACGATCCGGCGCAGCAGCCCGCGCCGTCGCTGCAGCCTTCCCAGGCCCAGAGCCGCCCATCGGCTTGCCGCAGCACCGTGGGCGACTTGAGGATCGTCAGGTTGGCCGCCACGGCCTCGATCACTTCCGGCGGCAGCGTCGAATCGTAGAAACAGTCGCTGAACCGCTGGGTGTTCTCGCGCAGCTGGGCGTATTGCTCGCGCCAATATGCAGTCACCTCGTCAATCCCCGTGAACCGGCCCGCGTACCAGGGGCGATAGGTGCCCTGCAGGACCGGCAACTCGGGCTTGGCTTCCGGATCCCGGCCTGTGCGCAGACTGGTCTGGCCGACATACCAGGCGAATCGCAGGACGATCGTTTTGGTGGCCTGCGGGGCGAGTTCGAACGGGACGAACAGCGAGCCGCCGGGCGAGGCCCCGCCCTCGGTGACCGGCGGCCGCTCGACGCACTCGCCGGCGGCAATTTCCTTCCAGGCCATCGTCAGCGGATCGAACCACGCGCCGCGGAACCAGGCGCAGTTCACCTTGACCGCCGGGTCGTCGACCGTGGCCGAGAAAGCGCCCTCCTCGAACGGCTTGTCCTTGCCGGATCCGTTCCACAAGATGAACCCGCCGGGCGTGGCCTTGACCGCCTGGGGATCGCCGGACAGGCCCATGAAGTTCCGGGCATTCCAGGAAAACACTGCCTCGATCGGCTTGTCCGTCGGATTGGTGAAGCGGTACTCGAGGGCGGCCACCGGCAGGCTGGCATGATCCGCGTCGCCGGGCTCGAAGGGACTCCAGCCGTTGATCTCGACCTCCAGCGGCAGCGGCAGGTGGGATTGACTTGGATCAGGACGAGCGGCGCCTGTACCGCTTTCCCGGATGGGGCTCGGCCCGTCGCGGAGCGTCACGGCGCCGAACGGGAACCGGGCGCGGAACTCGGCTTCGCGAAACCGGGGCAGTCCGAACGACGCTCCCCCGGCGCCGTTGCCGGTGCCCGGCTGGCCGAACAGTTTCCAAGCCGGCACGGGGCCTTCCAGCACGCGGGCGACGTTCGGCGTCCCCTTGACGCAAATTGCCGCAAACGTGCAGGGCTCGTGAAACACCTCCGGCTTGTTCCGCAGCGAGACGTGCGACAAGGCCCCGGTGCCTTCCAGGCAGATCATCCCGGCGCCCATGCCGCCCAGCGGAAAGGCCACGCGATTCAGCCGCGGGCCGGCATAGCGGCCAGCGTATTCTGCTGTACCGGCGGACTCGGCGGCCGCCGCAAGCGGTGGCGTCGCGTCTGCCGCCCGGGCCTGTTCGGACGCGGGCCAAGCCGCGCCGAGCGTCGCTGCGGCAGCCGTCTTCAGAACCTCGCGGCGTGAGAAGTTCGACGGACCGTTGTTACTCATCGGATTCTCCTTCTTGTCCTTCTCAAGTCCCCATCAGCGGCCACCACTGGCCCCAGGATTGTCCACGATCGACAGTCGGCAGGCAAGGGCGCGAAGCTACGGTTGGAGGATCAGGTCGCAGACGACCAGGCGATGATCGGAGTGGACCGTGCGCTGGGCGAAGACGGATTCCGCGCGGACACTACCACCGGCCCAAATCTGGTCGACACGAAACAACGGGAAACGGTTGGTGCCCGTGTTGCCCCACCCGCGCCCAGCTTGGCGAAATGTATCGACAAGCCGCAGTCGCAACGGAGCCAGAGCACCATCGTTCGGCGGCGAGTTGAAGTCACCCCCGATAATCAGAGGTCGTGACTGGGGAAGGCCGCCGATTTCGTCCATCACCTCCTGGATCTGACGGCGGTGCTTAAGGCGATTGTTGCGATGATCGCGCCAGAACCCTGGACTCCAGAAGTCGAGCCGAAACACGGGTGGACTTAACCGTACGCTGATCACGTTCGCCTGGAGACCATTCGGCAACTCGACAGCCGCATGAACGAAGTGCGACGTGCCGTCCACGCGGCGAGGCCAAACCTGCCCTCGCGCGAGAATCGCCGTGTCTCCGCCCCAAATAAAAGCTCCGTCGCCGCCAAAGAAGTCACGACATAGACGTTCCAGATGTTCCCGGCTCGGAGACTCCTGAAACAAGACGACGTCCGGTTCGTAAGCAGCCACCTCGGCAGCGGCCCGCGGGTTGGCGACGAGACAGTTGAGAGACACAACGCGGACGGCTCGCCCGGCCTCGCGTGCTGCTTGCCACCCGGCCCTGGGCGAGTCTACGAGTCGGACGACCGATCGGATTTCCTCAACAAACAGCAGGGCAAATCCGGCCCACAACGTGAGCACGACCAGGAATCCACGTTTCGGCCTCCGCTGAGAACCCAATCCGGTCAGGAGCAGCGCGGGCACCAGCCAACACCAGGCAGGGACGAGCGTCACAGGGGCAAGCCAGTCCGGTTGCCGCCAGTAGCAGATCATGAGCGCTGCGCACGACAGCGTGGCTGCCGCCAGCGCGAGCCTGGGTTGAAGTCCCAATCGTGTTCGGGTCTGAGGATCGGTGTTCATAGGCGTACCGCGGGGAGGCACGGCTCGGAGAATCAGGCGACGCCGATGCAGGCCCGGTGTGCGCGTCGGACGCGCGAAGAACCTACTTCCCGCTCGGCGGCCACTCGGTACGACGGCAGCCCGCCTGGAGACCCGCAGGAAGCACCGTTCGGACCTCGTCCGGCAGCGGCGCAAGGCTGCTCAGGCCGGGGCCGGTCTGCAGCGCGAAACGGGGACCGGTCAGCTCAAATGCGACCGGGACGAGCGTGGAGTGCAGATCCTCCTGGAATCGCTGCTGCCACTGGGCCAGCGTGTTGTCCGGATTCCAGCTGTGCCGCAGCGTCGGCGTCCAGCCGGTGTTCGCGTAGATGTTGTAGTCCGCGTGGTTGGAGGCAACCGTGCGCTGATAGGGGCCGTACTCCGGACAGCCCATGTAGATTGTCAAGTCACAGCCGCGGGTCGTGGTGTCGGCCGTGACGTAGTTTCGAATCAGCAGGTTGTTCAGGACCCGGACGTTCTCCAGTGGCCAGTCGTCGCCGCGCGGCATGCAGACGATGCCACAGTCGTTTCCGGCGACCGTATTGTGCACGATCCAGGTGTTCTGCGAACCCGAGATGTAGATCCCCCGGCTGCGATTCGCATATACCAGGTTGTCGGCAATGATGCCGCCGCCCTTGTTGATCTCGTAGAAGATCCCCACGCCGTCGTTGTGGTGGCTGATGTTGCCCAGGATCCGGATCTCCGCGTTGTCGCAATCGAACCAGATCCCATCCGCGGCGATGTTGTACGCCGCCTCGCAGTTGCGGATCGTGCAGCGGACGTTGCCGGGAATGCACTTCATGCCGCCCGCATGCCAGCCGGAATGGAACCGACGATAGTTGTTGAACGTCAGCGTACAGTCCTCGATCGTGCAGTCCCGGCACTCGCCCATGCCCAACCCCGTATTGCCGTTGTACGACAGGTCGCACCGGCGGACGCTGCACTCCCGCGAGCGTCCTAGTCCCAGGCCGCAGAAATCACTCCCGTAGATCCGGCAGTCCTCGACGACGACACGCTCGCATTGGCCCACGGACACCATCGGCCATTGGCCACCCGGCTGCCGGTTGTGGCGAAATTCCAGACCGCGGATCACGACGTCGTGGATGTTCTCCGCCGTGAGCGCAAAACCACGCACGCCGACTTCGATGGAAAACCAAGCCGGCTCGCCGGCGATCTTGATCGTCAAGCTTTGATCGGACGGATCGAAGAAGAACGAGTCCTCGATCATGTCGTCCAGCCCGCGGCCGACCGTGGCCAGCTTGAGGTATTCGACGTTCTTGTAGAGCGGATCGGAGCCGATCCGCTGCAGCGGCTTGT
>CAIYOB010001297.1 GCA_903927685.1 uncultured Planctomycetaceae bacterium | reverse complement strand
GCAAACTTGAACACGGCGCGCCAATAACGGGTGCAGAACTCCTCCCAGGCCACGGCGTCGGCCCCGTCGCGAATACGATCCAGCAACGTAGTGTGCGTCCGGCTGCTCATCGCGTCCGTCGCCCAATCCCGAAAAAATCTGAAAAAACCGTGACAGATTTCGCCCGCCACCCCGCAATTATCCGTGGAGCCAACCAGTCACCGCCTTGCATTGTAGGGCTCGACGGTTACGTTAAGAGACCGGCAAGGCGAAGGGGGTGGTCCACCAAGCCGCCGTGCGAAGCGGTTTGGCAGTCGCCTACATCGTCGCCCCCCAGGCGGACCTGGCCGCCTACCTGCTGCAAGCGACCGAACTCGAGAAGGTGCGCATCGCCTACCGGGACGTCATGCATCGTCAGGCACGGGACCTGATGGCCCGATCCAATTGGTCCGATGCGTTGCTGCATTGGCAACACCTGCACCAGCGTCAGCTGGTTTCGCAGCAGCTCTATCTGGACGCCGCCCGCTGCTTCCAGCAACTCGATCAGACCAACGATGCCGTTCGCGTGCTGCGCGAAGCGATGGAAGCCTTCGCCAAGTCCGGCACCGCCGAGTTCTTTGAACAGGCTGGCGACATCGCGTTGGAAATCCCCGGCGGGCCGGCCCAGACTTTGGCAGAGCAAACCTACCAAAAGGCAATCGATACGCTCCGCGAGACAGTGTCCGGACCGGAAAACGATGCTCGAGGCGAACCTCGCCAGCAAACCCGTTGACGGTGTGCCCAAAGTCATTCAAGGAAACAGAAATGTGTTTCGACGACGCTGAGTTTTCCTCCTGCCGCTTGCCGGGACAGAACGCCCATCGGCGGCTCTTCAGTCCCGTAGGGACGGCAGCTTCTAGCCAGGGGCGTCAGCCCCTGGTGGCCGGAATAGGAAGCGTCCAAGTCCCGGAGGGACGATAGAAACGTTCGTTCGACACCTGTCGTCCCTCCGGGACTTGCGGGCCGATGACAACATTTTCCAGGGGCTCACGCCCCGGGCTACACCCTTCCGCCGCTACGCGGCTAACCGCCATCGCAGCCGGCTAACCTTCTGACCAAGGAGAATCCCGAAATGAACGCTTTGAGACTCGTAGCATTGGCTTCAATAACCCTGGCATGCTGCTCGCTGCCTGTCGCCGCGTCCGCTCAAGTCCCGACGGCCGACGATTTCCTCCCGCCCGTCTCGGGCGGCCCGACGGACGTGAAACAGCCGGACCAAGTGGCCATGACGGAGCAGACCGTGACGGCCGCCACGGCACAGGACGCCATGAACGCCGCCGTCAAGAAGAACGTGCAGGAACTCGCGGATGGCGACACCGCCGAAGTTGGCGCCAAGATGGTCAAGTTTCCGAGCGGCCTGGGCTTCGTGGCCTCTGGCGTGGCGACGTACCGCACGGGACGACTACGAGGCCCAGTGGCTGTCACCCCGAGCCGCGGATCCAATGTTCTATCGAAAGTTGGCCGACGCCAAACGCGAATCCAGGCGGCCCGTTCATGAGCATCCGATTTCAGGCGGACGCGGATCTGAATCAGATCGTTGTCCTGGCCACGATCCGGCGGGAACCAGCCAGCGACTTCGAAACGGCTGTCGCTGCCGAATTGGAGGGCCTTGCCGACCCACAGGTGTTGCAGAAGGCAGCTCAGGCGGGACGCCAACGGTCGTGACTGGTCGCCTCCGAAGCTCCTTGATTGCTCAGCGAAAGGGCAGCGTCGAAGCGGTCGATTCTGGGTTGAACGTCGCTGGGCCGTTCCGTCTCCTCGTCGCCAACATCACGACGGACCAATTGTTCCGCCCGACCCTTCGATGCGATAGCGATGACCGGTTCCCAGCATCCGATCCGCGCCGGTATCCACCAGAAACGGAACGCTGATCCAGCGGCCGTCGGCGGCTGCCATCGCGCCCAAGAGGACGGGGCGGAACTCACCGTCGTCGCAGGTGTGCCAAGTGCCGTTGATGCGCAGCGACGCGAGGGACCTTTTCGCGGGGAATGTAGCGCACGTAAGGGCCCTGCTCCTCCGGGTGCGCCGCTGCGGCTTGGGCCAAGACGTCATCGAGGGAATCCGCCACGAACAACTCCCGACCGGCGATGCAAATGTGCTGGCCCCGGTGGGAATAGACCTCCGCGGCGTGCGCCTCCAGCCAAGCCACGTTGGCCTCAAACTGTTGTTGAAGCTCGCGGCCTTTTCGCGTTTTCCTCGTGATCGGTCACGAGTTCCATTTTGTATGCGGGTTGAGAGGCGTAGCGAATCATACACCGGCCTCACTCGGACGACGGGGAGACTGTCGCCTTAAGGCGCTGACAACTCGGGGCGCCTCTGAGCCCCACGCTCACGTGGTGGACGTGCCGCGGTTCCTGAAACTCGATCAGATCAGGATCAAGGCGCCGGCGGCTCCGGCAAGCTCCAGCCGGGGCGGTACTCGCGGCGGATCAGCGCGTCGGCTTCCGGTGCGTTCTTGGCTTTCAGGCCGGCGGCGTCCCAT
>CAIYOB010001296.1 GCA_903927685.1 uncultured Planctomycetaceae bacterium | reverse complement strand
TGCATCAGCCGCAACTGCTCGACCAGGGCGACCGCGGCCTGCGCTGCCGTGTCCGCCGACTGCTGGACGCCCTGCGCCATCTGCCGCTGCGCCGCCTGACTCTGCTCGGCGACCAGCGTCACCGACTGCCGGGCCCGCTCGACGATCTCCGCCAGATTGACATCGATCGCCCGCTGGACCATCCGCCCCACCCCATCCGCGTCCGGCAACCGCTCGCCGGACTCGCCGTCCTGCAAGCGTTTCAGCAGGTTCTCGTTGCAGTACTCGTCCACCCAGTTCAGCAAGTCCTCCTCGGCCTTCTGCAGCGAACTGGCCGGGAACTTCAGGAACAAGGCCATGATCAGGGCCACCAGCGTCGTGTCAAAGGCGACACCCAATCCGCCCGTGATCCCGCCCAGCGCGGTCTTGACGCTCTCGATGTCCGTGGCGCCTTTCAGACTCTCCGATAGGTTGCCGACGGCCGAGCCGAGCCCTTGAACGGTGCCGATGAAGCCCAAAATCGGAATCGCCCAGATGAACACGTTCAACAGCGCGTAACTGGAACTGACCGCATTGCTGTCCAACTCGGACTGCGACGCCAGCACCGTGGAGACTTCCGCTGCGCTGCGGCGGACCGTGAAATGCTCCAGGCCGCGCAGGACTCGCTGCACCAGAAAGCTGGCGCCGGGATTGACGGGCAGATCCCGGATGCCGGTGGCAAAGCGATCCACGCTCGCCACGGTGATCTCGCGGCCGGTCGAGTCGGGCAGCAGGTCAAACAGCATTGACTCGCGCTGCCGGCGAAGTTTGACGTATTTGAAGGCCAGGATCGCCAACGACCAGAACATCAGGAACGTCTCGGCGACGGTCACCCAACCGCGGTTGTAGAACAGGTCGCGAAAGTAACTGGTGGGCACGGGCAGCAGGATGACGTAGAAGACCAAGGTCACGCCCAATCCGGCCAGCGCAGTCCACAGCATGCTGACGTTGGTGCCGTCGTCGTTTTCGTTGGCGGCGGGCTTTCTGCGCCCGCCGGGTCGCGCCGGCGCGCGGGTGCGGCTGGGGAGCGACGGTGGCCCCGCCCCGGGCTTGGGACCGACGGCGATTTGGGGCAAGACGGCCGCCGGGCCGGACAACGCCGCCCGGGGGACGCCCCCGGGACTGGCCGGCGCGGCAGCGGCCGGAACGGAACTCGCCGCCGGTTCAACGCTTTGTGACTCGTCCCCGGGACCTTCCTCCGGCGAAGCATGGTCAGGCACCGCCACGGCCGACCGGCAGTAGGGGCACTTGGCTTTGCGGCCGGCCAGCTCTTCGCGAACTTTCAGCGTCTTGCCGCAGTTGGTACAGGAAAAATTGAAGTACATCGGGTCGCCCTATGAGGTGCGGCGGTGTGCGCGGCCTTGGTCGAATCGTTACGCAGCCTGGTCCTCGGCCAAGCGGCGGATTCGCTTGATCATCGAATGCAGGCCGTTGCTGCGCGAACGGCTCAGGTGCTTGCCCAACTCCAGCCGCTCGAAAATGCTCTCGATGTCCAAAG
>CAIYOB010001295.1 GCA_903927685.1 uncultured Planctomycetaceae bacterium | reverse complement strand
GGAACTCACGATATGGTATGTCCGGTCTGCCAGACTTTCCGGCGTAGCGGGTGGCTGACGGGCCCTTTGAGCGTTAACCGGCGGCGTACATCACGACAGTGTCTGCGCCGGGCAGGCGGCGGGCGAGGGCTTCGGCGGCCAGGTTGAACCAGCTGGAACAGCGGTCCAGGATCATGGAATCGGCCGTGGCCACGACGTGGGGCGAGGCGGCCAGGATGGCGTCGACGTTGGCGGCCAACTCCACGCGCCACGGCCAGCCGCGGTCGGCGGCCAGCTGCTCGATTCGAACCCGCAGCCGGCCGCTGTTCGAGACGGGGCTGTCCAGGTACCAGCAGCATTCGGCCGGGTGCAACTCGTCCAGAACCAGGCCGAGGAGTGCCAACGCCGGTTCGGTTTCGTCGACGTTCCGATAGGTCCCGTGCATACTGGCCATGTCCCGCAGGCAGCCATCGCGGCCGCCGAGCAGCACCCCGTGGGCCAGGGCGGCTTCGATGGTCGTCAGGACGTTGAAGCCGTCGATGTCCAGCCGCTGGCCGGCCAGCCGTTCCGCCGACCACTGCGTCTGTCGCCGGCGCTCCAGCGCCTGGTCCGAGCACGCCGAGCGCATGACCGCGATCCGCTGGCGTTCGGTCAGCTGCAACCGGTCGCCGACCAGTTTCAGAGCCGAAGGCTCGGCATAGCCGCGGGACAACAGCCAGGATAGGTCCGCCGTGGCGGACTGGAGTGCCGGCCACCAGGCGGCGGCGAACAGTTCCAGGTCCTCCGGGTGCGGACCACGGTGTCGCCGAGTGTCAGGCATCTCACAGCCCGCGGCGGACGCGGGGACGCCGGGGGGCGAACGGCGGCGGTTTCGGCTTGTCCGGTTCGGGCGGCGTGTCTCCCTCCAAGGCCTCCACGACCTTCGGGCGGACCGTTTCGACGCCCCGGATCTCGTCGCGTTTTAGCAGCTGGTTGATCCGCTGTTCGATCCGCGTCAGCTCGAAGCCCTGCTCCGGCTCGACAAACGTGAACGCCACGCCTTCGCGGCCCATCCGGCCGGTCCGGCCCACGCGGTGGACGTAATCGTCGCAGAACTGGGGAATGTCAAAGTTGATGATATGGGAAATCGCGGTCACATCGATCCCGCGGCCCACCACGTCGGTGGCGACCAGCAACCGCAACTTGCCGCTGCGCAACAGGCCCATCACGCGGTCGCGGGCCGATTGCTGCATGTCCCCGTGGATGCACTCGACCTTGGTGGTCAACTTGCTCAACCGCTGGTAGATCCGCTCCGTACCCCGCTTGGTCCGGCAAAAGATGATCGCCTGGTGCGGCTTTTCGCGGATCAGCAGGCGGACCAGCAGCTCGAATTTTTTCTCGTGCTCGACCGTAAAATAGAATTGCTCGATCGTTTCGACGGCCAAGTTCAGGGGCGAGAAGTCCAGCGACTGCGGGTCGCGCATGTACCGCCGGGCCAAGTGCAGGATCGGCGGCGGGACGGTGGCGCTCAGCAGCAGCGTCTGCCGCTCGGTGGGACAGCGGCGGAGGATCTTCTCGATATCCGGACGAAAGCCGATGTCCAGCATCCGGTCGGCTTCGTCCAGTACGACGAACGACAAGTTGTTCCAGTGCAGCGTGCCGCGGGACATATGATCCATGACCCGGCCCGGCGTGCCGACGATGATGTGCGCGCCGCGCCGCAGTTTTTCGATCTGGCCGCGGATCGGTTGTCCGCCGTAGATCGCCACGCAGTGCACGTGGCGGCCGTAGGTCAGCTTGTCCGCCTCGTCGCGGACTTGCACCGCCAGTTCGCGGGTGGGGGTCAGGATCAGGGCCTGCGGCCCGGACGCTTCGCGGGAGGGTTTCAATCGTTCCAGAATCGGGATCAGGAACGCGGCGGTCTTGCCGGTGCCCGTCCGCGCCTGGCCGATGACGTCCAGGCCCTGCAAGGCGAGCGGGATCAGACCGCCCTGGATCGGCGTCGGCTGGTCGTACCGCGCCTGTTTCAACGAAGCCAACATGACTTCCGAAAGGCCCAGCTCGTCAAAGCGTGCGGCCGGTGGGGTGGGGGCAGCTTGCGTCAATGTCGTCCTGACTCCGCGGTGAACAGGTCATGGGAGGGGGAAGCAAAGGAGAATATTGCCCCAAACAGTAACACGAATCGGCGGTTCCGTCAACTATTGGGCAGACTCACCGCCGGGGCTGGGGGAAATGGTGCGAGGTTAACGAATGACGACTGCCGGGGTGGCTGTGGTCGAGTGCAGCGAGCCCACAGTCCGCGGGGATTCCGGGGGCTCGCTGCACTCGACCCCGGCCACGCGCCCCGGGGCTTCCTTTTCTTAGTCTCGTACCATTCGGGGCCGGGGGCGCCGTGGCGGAGCCAGGACAAAGGTCGCCAGCACGGCCAGTCCGAACAAGGTGTAACAGACGGTCAGAACCCACGGCGGGAAGTCGAAGAACAGCAGATCGTGCAGCCAGGTGGCGATGAAGTCGCCCCGGTAAGCGGACTGGCCGGCCAGCCGCCGCAATTGGTTTTCCCAAGCGGTCAGGGGGCAGACGATGCCCAGCAGTGATTCGGCGACGACCAGCAGAATGGCCGCCAGGTGCACTCCGCGGAACCAGCGATTTCGGACCCAGCTCCAGCCGGCCAGAATCCCGATCACCGTCAGCACAAAGCCCACCAGCACAAACGTGGCGTAACCTACATGACACATCAGCACGACATCGGCCGCCAAGCGATACGCGAGTTGCATGGTTCCATTCTCCCGAGGTTATTATCCCCTGTCCGGTCGACGCCGACTAGGCCGCGGAGAAGTCGGCGAACCGATTTCGCTCGCCCCAACCGGTTATCGGCCTTGCACTTCTGCGTTCCGACATCGTCCGCAGGCCCCGGCTGTGTTGTGGACCGGACGACGGACCTCTACAATGTGACAGCCGCGAGGGGTGGATCCCCGCGCCGTCGCGGGTGCACCTTCCTGCAGCGTCTGACCCGTTCTTCGCTTCCCTTTGGCCGGCCGGCACGGAGTCGTCGATCTCCATGAGCGAATTGCATCACGAATGCGGCATTGTCGCGGTCTATCACCTGCCCAGTGACGAACGGAGTCCGCTGTGTCCCCCGCAGGGGCCAGACCAGGCGTCCCGGCTGGTTCCGCGGATGCTGCTGGACATCCAAAATCGCGGCCAACTGGCCGCCGGCATGACCTCGTACAACGCCGGCCGGGACCAGCTGATCGACACCCACAAAGACGTCGGCTCGGTCACGGAGGTGTTCCGTTTGTCGCACCGCACGGCCTGCGAGGCGCTGATGCAGAAATATGCCGGCCGCGCGGCGATCGGACACGTCCGCTACGCCACCTGCGGAGCCGACGACCGCGGCCTGGCCCAACCCTTCGAGCGGCATCACTTGATCAAGTACAAGTGGTTCAGTTTTGGGTTCAACGGCCAGCTGGCGAATTACCAGCAGTTGCGGGATCGGCTGTTAAGCGACGCGGACCACCACCTGACCCGCGAGAGCGACACGGAAATTCTGATGCACGAGCTGAGCCGCGAGCTGTCGGGGGACCTCCGCCCGTCGCTGGCGGAAATGATGCGGAACGTGTGCAGCCGCTTCGACGGCGCTTACAGCCTGGTCTACCTGAATGCCCAAGGCGATATGCTGGTGGCCCGCGATCCGCTGGGCATCAAGCCGTTGGTGTATGCCAAGGAAGGGCCGCTGTTCGCGTGCGCCAGCGAAAGCGTCGCCCTGCTGAATTTGGGCTTCCAGCCGGAGAGCATCAAGTCGCTGTTGCCCGGGCATGCGATCTCGCTGACCGCGGCGGGCGGGTTTGAGATCGAGCGGTTCGCCAACACCTGTCGGCGGGCGCATTGCTTCTTTGAGTGGATTTACTTTGCCAATGTAGCCAGCACGCTGGACGACCGCAGCGTGTACTTGTCCCGGGCCAAGCTGGGACTGGAACTGGCCCGCCTGGAAAAGGACGAGGGCCGCGTGCCGCTGGACCGGGACACGATCGTCGTGCCCGTGCCGGACACCAGCAAAGCTGCGGCCGACTCGATGGCCTTTGAACTGGGCGTGCAATCGATGGAAGGCCTGATCCGCAATCGCTATGCGGGGCGGACGTTCATCGAGGGCGGCGAGGGGCGGCGGAAGAAAGCGGAGACCAAGTACACGCCGCTCCGCGAAATCCTGGCCGGCAAACGCGTGTTCCTGGTCGAGGACTCGATCGTCCGTTCGACCACCATGCGCGTCCTGCTCGACCGCCTCCGCACCTTCGGCGGCGCCCGCGAGATTCACGTCCGCGTCGCCTGTCCGCCGATCCTCGCCCCGTGCTTCTACGGGATCGACATGTCGACCATCGAGGAGCTGTTTGCCGCCAAGTATCTGCCCGACGGCAAGCTGACGGCCGAGGCATTGCAGAAGATGGCTGCCGATCTGGGCGCCGATTCGCTGCGTTATCTGCCCGTCGAGGCGGTCGCGCGGGCGATCGGCTTCGACGGCGACCAGCTGTGCCAGGCGTGCATCACCGGCCGCTATCCGACGCCCGCGGGCCAGCGCCTGTACGAGATCGCACTCGAGAATTCGCGCAACGGCAATACCGCCCGGCGGACCTACGAGGCGCAGGCCGGAACTTCCGGTTGCCAGACGCTGGAGTCGAAGCTGTAGACCGGCACGCCCGGGAAATCGAGGCCCCGCATGGCTTGGATCTGCCTGCTGATCGCCGCCCTGTTTGAGGTCATCTGGGCGGTCGGCCTGAAATCCACGGTCGGCTTGACCCGGCTGTGGCCCAGCGTGTTCACGGTACTCGCCAGCATCGTCAGCTTCGTCCTGTTGGCCCAAGCCACGAAGACCCTGGAGGTGGGCACGAGCTACGCCATCTGGACCGGCATCGGAGCCGCCGGGACCGCCGCGTTGGGCATCCTGTGGTACGGCGAATCGGCCAGTCTCGCCCGCGTGATCTGCATCGCCTTGGTTGTCGTCGGCGTCGTGGGCCTCAAGCTGACCGCGTCCGACCAGTCGGCGGCGAAGACGCCGGCTGATGCGGTCCAGGCGGAGTGAGGAATGACACCAGGTCAAGAGAAGAAGTCAGGGAAGGGTGGCCGGGGTCGAGCGCAGCGAGCCCCCGGAATCCCCACGGACTGTGGGCTCGCTGCACTCGACCACAGCCACCCCGGCAATCCTGAGTCCTTGACCTCGTGTCTTTCAGGCCAAGCACGCCAGACGCTCACGGAAGCACCGCGCTGACCCGCCTGCGGAACTCGCGAAGTTGTTCCTCCTGCTCCGCACTGAACGAGCCGGTCTGGTGCGCGTAGGTGTCCATCCAGACGGCCAGTCGGCGCCGGTCTTCGTCCGGCAGACGCACGCCATAATGGCCCGGTTCGGCGGTCAGCAGCCCATACAGCCGACTGCTCCGCGCCGGCATCTGGCCCGCGAACGACCGGTCCCGCTCGAACGCCAATTTACGCAGGTCGCCACCGGCGTATTCGAGGAGCTTCGTGTACGAGGCGGACGGCGTCAAGTCGAAGGCCGCCGCGACGGCGTTTTCGACGCCTGGCTTGTGGCAAGAGACACAGTGCCGATCCAGCACAGGCTGGACCAGTTCGTCGTACCGCAGCGGCCAGCTGCCGTCGGGTTCCGGGGTCAGCGTCGACGGCTCGCGGAGCGCCGCCAGCGGGGCCCCGGCGGGCAACGGCGCCGAGTCGCGCTGCTCGTGACAACCGACGCACGCCAGTGTCTGCCCCGGCTGGACGTAAGTCAGCGAACGCATGGTCTGGACGGCCAACCCGTCCGCGTCCAAGGCTTGAAAGAACACGGGAACGCCGGACGGCAGGCGGAAGAACGCGGAACCATCCGCCTCGACGGGCGCTGTGCCCAAGACGTACTTGCCGGGATCTTCCGCCGACACGCCCAGCACGGGGTTGTTCATGTGCGGCTGGACCTTGGGCGGCACGCCGACAATCCGCAGGCTGCGAATGCTGCCTCGCGGCACATCGGTCAGGCCGCGATAGATGTCCTGGACCAGGAACGCGCCTTCCTGCCGCCCCGCCCAGTCCACGGCGTCGGGCACCACCGGCGGGATCGGCCGCGGAGCGAGCGGAATCGGCGCGACGCTGGAAATGGCTGGATCGCGATGCAACAGCGTCAGATTGCCGAAAGCGTCCACAAGGTACAGCCCGCACGCGTTGGGCGGATTGCGGGGATCGTCGGGCGGCATCAACGTGTGGGGCGGCAAGGGGCGATCACCCCAGGCGGCCAGGAAGTACTGTTCGGACAGCGGCCAGGGATCCACGTAGTAGGACTTGGGCCAGCCCTCCGTCTCCGGGAAACAGACCTCCGGCGTCAGCCGCGTCAGCGGCCGCTCGAATTCCGTCCCGCGCGTCCGGTCCAACAGCACCAGCGACCCGCCGGTGATCGAGTGATGGGCGGTGGCCGTGAAGATCAACTTCTGCGAATCCGGAATGGGCCGGGCCTGAAAGACACACTGCGGACGGACGGTGTAGTTGCCGTACACCAATTGCGGATTCGTGCCGTCGGGATTGGTCGACCAGAGACTGAAGAAGGGGCCGTTGAAGCGGTCGATATAGTCCCACCGCGCGTACAGGATGCGGCCGTCCCAAGCCACGGCCGGGGTCCACTCGAAGTTCTCGAAGGCCGAGATCGCGCACCAGTCGCCGCCGTCCGCATCGATCGTGTGCAGCGTAAAGACCGCCACCGGCCGGTGGTTGCCGCCGCCACAGCGGACATAGCTGTCGGGCTGCGTCTGGTCGGCGGTCGCCAAGGCGCTATGTTTGCCGGCCTGCAAGGCGGTGCCTTTGCGCGTGGACATCAAAACGATTCGCCCGTTGGGCAAGTAACGGGCGTCAAAGTCGTCGTACCGCCCGTGCGTCAGTTGCCGCACGCCGCTGCCGTCGACGTGCATCTCGAACACGTGGTAGAACGAGTCCTCGGGCAGTTGCTCTTTGTTCGTCTTGTCCTGCACGGCAGCCAGCTCGGGATAGTGCCGGCAGTACGCGAACAACACCTTGCGGCCGTCGTACGACAGGTCAGGACCGAGGAAGTTGCCGGCCGGCCAGTCGCGCGTCAAGCACTCGATCGTGGGCTGGCCGCTCTTCAATCCCTTCAGCAGATAGATCCCACCCCCGGGCCGCGACCACCAGCCGTAGTGCTGGTCGGAGACATGGGGAAACAGCGTCGGGGCGCGTTTGACGAACAGGATCGTGTCGAAATTCAATCGCGGGTTGGCCAGCGACAGCGTGCGGATCTGCTCCTGGGCCTGGAAGTACAACTGTCGGGCCTCGTCGGGGCTGGCGTCGGCGGCCAGGGATTCAACTCGCGAGCGAATCGCTTGCAGCGCTGCGCACGCGCTGGCCGTGTCCACGCCGCGCTGCTGCAGTTCGTCGGCCAGTTGCAGGCCCTGCTGCACCACATCCGCCAGGACTGGGGCGGCCGAGGGCGCTTTGCCCGGCCCGTGGTGAACGGACCATTGGCTGGTGCTGCTCTGCGTCGCCGGCCTGTGCAAGGCAATGTTCTCGCCGCCGCCCGCGGCGTAGATTTCGACTTCGTCCAGGTGGAAGTAGCTGTGGCCGGGCAGTTGCAGACGCACGAACCGGGCCGGGGCGCCCTGCAGCGGCACGACCAAGGGCTTGTTGTCTGTCTGGCCCAAGAACGCGGTCCCGTCGTGCTGGTAGACCTGCTGGAACTGTTGGCCGTCGGCCGACAGCAGGACCAGAATCGTGGCTGCCCGCTGGGCGTACCCGCCGTCACAGCGGTTGTACAGCACCAGTCGCTCCAGGGCGACCGATTGCCCCAGATCCACTTGCCACCACGGTTGCGGTTCGTTCTCCGTGTGGAAGCCCCATTTGCCGTCCTTGACGCCGTCCACGGCTCCGGCCGCATCGGCCTCGGGAGTGACATTGGCCGCCGGCGAGGCGATGCGCGGATACCGCAACTCGAGCTGGCGCAGCCAATCGGCTTCCAGTTGTGCCCGCGTCACAGCCGGCTCGGCGGCCTGCACCGCCGCAGTGCATGCGAGCAGCTCCGCGACCGCGATCGCCCCAAATGCCCACGCCAAGAACTCGCGATTTCCTACCATCGGTGCGTCTCCCAAGAAAAACAAGGAACCGTTGGGTCCCATTGTACCTGCCGCTGGTGCGCAGGAAACAGTGGCTTCGGGTGACCGTGGCTCGGGGGTGACCGGATGCCACTGGCCTCTGGATGAGCCGGCCGTATCGGCGTGCGGCTTGGCCGTGGACTCGGACCGAGCCGAGGCGCCGGAGTCCATTTCCGACCTGCGCCGCCTGGGAACTTGAGAATGAACGCCTGGTGCCGTCCGCTCGTTTTCTCCGCCGTTGCCACCCGGCGCGGACTGGCGTATACTTTCTAACTTGTTGTTTTCATGAGAGTTAGCGATCCTCGCTCCGCCTGCATCGCGAAGTCAACGCGGAAAGCGAGATTGCCAATGGAGCTTTATTGAGGAAATCGGGATGCCGGTGCGAAGTTTCGTTCAGTTGGTCTGCCGCTTGGTGATCTGCCTGACACTGGCGCTGGGCACGATCCAGTCGAATGGCCTGTCGCGTGCCGCCGAGCCGGCGGACAAGCCGAGCGAGCCTCCGCCGCAGGCCGACGAGGCCGGGACCAAGGATGCGGCCAAAGAAAAGCCGAAGGAGGCAACAAAAGACGAGCCGCGAGACGAGCCGAAAGACGCGGCAAGTGGCGCGGCGAAAGACGCAGCCAAGCCGGCGACCGAGGACGCCGCCTCGCCGGATGCTCAGCAGCAACTGGAGGACGATTTTGAACTGCTCGAATTGTTCGCCGATACGCTGGACCAGGTCGAGCGGAATTACGTCAAGGACGTGACGCGCCGGCAGCTGATGGAAGCTGCCATTCGCGGCATGTTGCGCGAATTGGATCCGTACTCGAACTTCATCCCGCCCAAGCAGCTGGACCGCTTCAAGGTTGAGGTCGAGAACGAGTTCGGCGGCGTCGGGATCCAGGTCTCGCTGGAAAACGGCCAGTTGCGGGTGATCAGCCCGCTGGTCGGTTCGCCCGCGTACCGGGCCGGCGTGCTGTCGGGCGATGTGATCACCGAGATCGGCGGCGAGGGCACCAAGGACATCACGCTGGACGAGGCGGTTCAGCGAATGAAGGGACCGGTCGGGACCAAGGTCAAGATCAAGGTGCTGCACGCCGGAGCAGGGGAGCCTGTCGAGGTCGAATTGGAACGCGACAACATCCGCGTCGAGACGGTCTTGGGCGATGCACGGAACGCCGACGATTCGTGGCACTGGCTGGTCGACCAGGAGCACGGCATCGGCTACATCCGTCTGACGGGATTCGGACGGCATACCACCGAGGACCTCCAAAAAACGCTGCAACAACTGGCGGATCAGAAATTCCGCGGGTTGATCCTGGACCTGCGATTCAATCCGGGCGGGCTGCTGTCGTCGGCCATCGAGGTCAGCGATCTGTTTGTTGCCGAGGGGCGGATCGTCAGCACGGAAGGCCGCAATGTCGTGCCGCGGACCTGGGACGCTCGGGATGAAGGGACCTACAACGGATTCCCAATGGCCGTGCTGGTCAACCGGTACAGCGCCAGTGCCAGCGAGATTGTTGCCGCCTGTCTGCAGGATCACAACCGTGCGGTGATCATCGGCGAGCGGACGTGGGGCAAGGGAAGCGTGCAGAACGTCATCGAGTTGGAAGGCGGCGCCAGCGCGTTGAAACTGACCACGGCCGGCTATCATCGGCCCAACGGCAAGAATATCCACCGGGCTCCCGACGCCACCGACGACGACGATTGGGGCGTGCTTCCCAATCCCGGCTTCGAGGTCAAGCTGACCGGCCGGGAGATGACGCAGTTGATGGAACAGCGGCGCGACAAGGACATCGTGCGGAAAGCCAACGGCGAAGCGAAGCCCGAGGTGGGCGAGGCCGCGGGCGAACCGCTTGTCGACTCCCAGCTGCAGAAGGCGTTGGAGTACATCCGCGGGCAGCAGCAGGAACTGCAGGCGAAAGCCCCCGCAGCCGAGCCGGCGGGCAAGGAGGAACCGCAGGCGGAAGCGAAAGCCGCTCCAGACGCCAAGCCGGAGGCTGGCCAGCCCTAATGCAAATCCTGACCATCGAGACAACCTGTGACGAGACGGCGGCGGCGGTGGTGACCGACCGGCTGGAAGTGCTCGGCGCCGTCGTCGCTTCGCAAGATCAACTGCACGAGCGGTTTCAGGGCGTGGTGCCGGAGATCGCGGCCCGAGCGCACGTCGAGCGGATTCTGCCCGTGATCGACGAGGCGCTGCGGCGCGCCGGACGGACGCTGGACCAGCTGGACGCGATTGCGGTGGCCAACACGCCGGGCCTGGCCGGTTCGCTGCTGGTCGGGTTGGTGGCTGCCAAGACGCTGTGCCTGGCCGCCAACAAGCCGCTGGTGGCCGTCAATCACCTGTACGCGCACATCTACGCCTGCAAGGTGGCCAGCGGGCGGGACGTGTTTCCCTGCGTCGGCCTGATCGTCAGCGGCGGGCACAGCAGCCTCTATCACTGCCTGAGTTCCTTCGAGTTTCGCCAACTGGGCGGCACGATCGACGATGCGGCCGGCGAGGCGTTCGACAAGGTCGCCAGCATGCTCGGCCTGCCCTACCCCGGCGGCCCGGCGATTTCGCGGGCGGCCGAAGCGGGCAATCCGCAGGCGTATCGCTTTCCCCGCGCGCTGCTCAAGGACGACGACCGGCTGGATTTCAGCTTCAGCGGCCTGAAGACCGCCGTCCGCTACCAGATCGCCGGCCCCGGCCGCCCAGACTTCCGCGCGGTGAACCTCGCTCCCCAGACCGTGGCCGACCTGGCCGCCAGTTTCCAGGAAGCGGTCGTCGATTGCCTGGTCGGCAAGACCATGCTCGCCGTGCGCCGCACGGGCCTGAAGACGGTTTGTGTCGGCGGGGGCGTGGCGGCCAACCGGCGGCTGCGGACGCGCCTGGAGGAAGAGGCCCGGCGAATCGGCGCGGAACTGCTGATCGCTCCGTTGGCGCTGTGCACGGACAACGCCGTGATGGGGGCCATCGCCATCGAACGGCTGCAAGCGGGCTTGGTCGAGAATCTGGACTTGGACGTCTATCCGGGGATGGTGCGACTGTAGACCGACGCGAGGAGCCTTGGCTGTGACTACCGACCAGAACTTATTGTTCGGCGTGTTGGCTTTGCAGCTGGACTTCATCGACGCACCGCAGTTCGCCCAGATCTGTTGCGCGTGGGCCGGCTGCAAGGACAAACCGCTCGGCGACCTGCTGGTCGAACGCGGCTGGATGACCGCCGCCGACCGGGACCAGGTGCAGTTGCTGTTGGAACGGAAAGTCCGGCGCCGGCAAGGCGACGTGCGCCAGGCGTTGAGTGAACTCGCGGGGCCGGAAATCCGCGATGTGATGCACGCGGTGGGCGATGCCGACGTCGAGCAGACCGTGGCGTACCTGGAACCGGTGCCGGGCTTCGTGCGGGTGGCGGAAACGGTTGACCTGGGCCAGGCCGAGCTCTCGCATTACACGCTGTCCCGCGTCCACGATCAGGGCGGACTGGGCCGCGTCTGGCTGGCGTTCGACAAGACCCTGCACCGGAACGTGGCCTTGAAGGAGATTCGTCCCGACAAGAAGCCGAGCGACCAGTCACTGCGGCGGTTTGTGCGCGAAGCGCAGATCACGGGGCAATTGGAGCACCCCAACATCGTGCCCGTGTACGAATTGGCCAGTGACGGCGAGCGGCAGTATCCCTTCTACACGATGCGATTCATGCGCGGCCAGTCGCTGGGCGACGCGATCGACGTGTATCACGAAGCGCGCCGCGCGGGGACGGCCAAGCCTGTCCAGTTCCAGCGCCTGCTGCAGGCTTTCACCAGCGTCTGCCAGGCGATGGCCTATGCCCACTCCCGCCGCGTGATCCATCGCGACCTGAAGCCGGCCAACGTGATGCTGGGCAGTTTCGGCGAAGTCGTCGTGCTGGACTGGGGCTTGGCCAAGTTGCTGGACCGGCCGGACGAGCTGCCGGACGAAGAGCAACCGGTCACGGAGCCGCACTCGGAGGACGGCGTGCACACCTTGCCCGGACAGATCCTCGGCACGCCGGCTTACATGGCCCCGGAGCAAGCCCTGGCGCAACTCGACCAGATCGACGCTTTGACCGACGTCTACGGCTTGGGTGCCATTCTGTACCGGATTTTGACCGGCGAGCGGCCGCATCAGGGCCGCGATTCCCAGGAACGCATGCGGCATGCCGTTGAGGATCCCACGCCCGAACCGCGGGCCGTCGATGCGGGGATTCCTCGCGCCTTGAGTGCCGTGTGCCGCAAGGCCATGTCGCGGGAACGGCTGAACCGCTACCTGTCCGCCCGGGAACTGGCCGAGGATATCCAGCGTTACCTGGCCGACGAACCGGTCTCGGCGATCCCGGAACCGTGGTACGTCAAGGCCGGCCGTTGGGCGCGGCGGCACGCCCAGCTGACCGTCGCCGCCGGGGTCTCCCTGGTCGTGGTCTCCGTCGTCGCCATCGCCGCCTTTGTGGTGACCGAACAGGCCCGCCAAGCGGCCGACCAAGCGCGAGGCAGGGAGGCGCTCGCCAAGCAGCAGGCCCTGGTGTGGCTTCGCGAGGCGGAGCGGTTGATCGACGTGATGGCCACCGGCGTCAGCAGCGTGCTGCAGAACGTGGGCGGCGCCGAGGGGCTGCGGTTGCGGCTGCTGGACCAGGCCGCCGCGGCTTACGAACGTTTCGCCCGGGCCGAATTGGATGACCCGGACATCCGGCTGCAAGCCGCGCACGCCCAGATGCGGCTGGGCGACCTCTATCGGCTGATGCAGCAGTGGGACAAAGCCGTCGCGGCCTATGACCGGGCTCAGGCGATTTGCACGGCCCTGGCCTATCATCCGTTTGTCCGGGAAGATCCGCGACTGGACGCGGCCTTGTGCTGGCGGAAGCAGGGCGATATTCGGCTGGAGCAGGGCCAAGACGACCTGGCACGCCAATGCCTGGCCAACGCCCGGACGCTGCTGGGCCAAGCCCAACCGTCGGCTCGGCGAGTCCGCCAGGAAGTCGACTTGAAGATGAGTCTGGGGTGGTTGGAACGGAAGAGCGAGAATCTGGCGCAAGCCGAACGCTGGCTGCGCGAAGCGGAACAGCAGGCGACCGCGGGGGGAGGAGACGCCGGGGCTGCGTCTGCCGACGAGCCCGAGGGACTCGCGCAACTCGCCTTGGTCCAGAGCACGCT
>CAIYOB010001294.1 GCA_903927685.1 uncultured Planctomycetaceae bacterium | reverse complement strand
CGGCTGACTCGCTCCGCAGTCTGGCAACGCACGTGTTGGGAGAGTGCCATCCTGGGAATCCTCGTGTTGCTGATCACGGAGATCACGGGCATTTCCAGCGGAATTGTGCAGTGCTGGCGAGTTCGCGACATGGCTCCTCGCCCCGCGTTGTTCATGGGCTCCGAGTCAGCGGAGGGGCCGACCAGTGCGATCGATACTCCAGGAGCCGGCAAGCTGCCGCTGGCTGGGCACGACTCTCCCGCCCCCGCGTGTGGACCAACGGTTCGGTTTCAAGACCCCGGGAGACCTGCGGTCGGCGGTTTCGGCGAGGTCAGGAGACCTGCGCCGAGCGTGTTCGCCGATTTCGGCGACGTCGGGAACCCGGCGCCGAGTGCGGCAGACGTTGGCGGGGCGAGTGGACCGGCGTCGAGCGACGGCACAACGCCAGAACTGGCGGTCGTGGTGACGACCACGCCACCTGCCGCGAGGACCGTCGCTCAGGCGGCATCGTGGAGCCAGCCTTGGGGCGTCCGCCTCGCGTTTATTTGGTTCCTCGTCGCGGCTGTCTTGTTGATCCGGATGGCATGGGCACGCTGGCTGCTACAGCGTTTTCGCCGACGGCAACGTCGTGTCGGTCAAGCGGTCCTGCAGCAGCGCGTCGACCAGCTCGCGGCTCGTTTGAACCTGCGGCGGCGTGTCGAGGTCTTGGCGTCGCCCGGGCTGGCAGCCCCGATTGCGTTTGGATTTCTGCGCCCGGTCATCGTCGTTCCGGCGAGCTTTACGGACGACTTCGACACCCGGCAGCAGGAGGCCATGCTGGCCCACGAGGTGGCGCACCTGGCGGCCCGAGATCCGCTCTGGCAACTGCTGGCCGATCTGGCAGCCGTCTTGCTCTGGTGGCATCCACTGGTCTGGTGGACTCGTCGCCGGTGGCGAAAGGCCGGGGAGTTGGCAGCCGACGAGGCTTGTCTGCTGGTTCCCGACGGCGCCGACACGCTGGCCGCCTGCCTGGTGGTCGTGGCGCGGCGGATGTCTACGGCATCGCGCCCGCGACTGGCCTGGCAGGCGATGGCGGGGCCGGGCTTGACGTCAGCGTTGAGCCAGCGGGTCGAACGCCTGCTGAATCTGTCGGCCGGCTCATGGCGACCTCCCACTCGCCGACGACTTCGAGCGATGACAGCCACGGTTCCCGTGGTTTTGCTTCTGGTGGCGGTTTCCTGTACGGCCTGGGCACGCGCCCGGGCACCTGTAACTGAAGGAGAGACGACGATGAAGGTGTTTGTGGACAGCTGGCGTCAATCGTTAGCGGCGGTCACTTTGGCGGCCGTCTTGGCTCCTGTGTCGGGAGACGCGTCCCGGACCCAGGCGGCCGAGGGCGAGCACGACGTGCCCCTCGTCAAGGTCGAGGCGGAGAAGCCGCCGCATTCGGCGGAGGCAGCCAAGGAGGGGCATGAGGGCGCGCATCGCGAAGTGCGGGAAACGCCGCGCGAGGAGCGAAAGCCCGACGCTCGCCCCGAGGGCGAACCTGGCCGTGAGGGCGGAGACGAACGAGAAGCACGCGCCCGCGAGATCGCGCAACGCCGTGCGCAGCTCCAGGAACAAGCCGCCGAGATCCGACGCAAATTGCAGGCGCTCCGGCCGGATCAGGACGCCGATGAACGCGAGCTGAAGGGGGCTCTGGAACGGATTGAGAGGCAACTGCAGGAACTGCAGGCGCCGGCGCCCAACCGCGACCGGGTGCGAGCGCGGCTGGAGGAATTGAAGGCTGCCCAGCGTCAGGCTCAGGAAGCCGGCAAAGCGGATGAGGCGGAACGTCTGGGACGCGAGGCTCACGAGTTGCTGCGGATGCTCGAGCAAGGCCCCGGTGATCGCCCGGCTATCCGGCCGGAAGGCGAAGAAATGCAGCGCCGACTGCAGCATCTCCGCGCCGCCATCGAGAACCTGCGGGCCGCCGGATTGAATGACCAGGCGAATGCGCTGGCCCAAGTCGCCGAACGACTCGCTCGCGGCGAGCGACCGGCGGCGCCGGAAAGAGACCGGCAGCCGGAACCCGGACGCCCGGTTTACCCCGCCGCGGCGGCACCGCAACTCGAACGCAGCGTCCAGGAACTCCGTGGCCAGGTCCAGGAACTCCGTCAGCAGATGGAGGAGATTCGCCAGCACCTCAAGATCCTGGCCGAGAAACGCTAAACGTCGGCAGCCGCAACGCCCCCGGGAGGCACACGGAGTATGCCCCGTGCGCGAAACCGACTCCCGAGCCTGGGCCTTCGGACGCACTCTGGGACGCTGGTTGGCGTCCCAGAGACCCCAAGGGACGAGACGGGCCGGATCCAAGACTTCAAGCCAAAGGGGTCGAGCAACCGTGAACAAGACACGAAGCCTGGCGATCTTACTCGTGCTGGCCGCTGGGCTTGCCGCTGGCCCCGTACGGGCGGAAATGCGAACCTGGACCGATGCCTCCGGAGCATACAAGGTCGAGGCGGAGTTGGTGGACGAGAACGAAGGGACGGTACGCCTGAAACGGGGCGATGGGCGCGTCGTTTCGCTGCCGTGGGACCGTTTGAGTCCTGCAGACCAGGCCTATGTCCGGAAGGAACGAGGCGACACGAGTATGTCAGGTGAGCCAGCCGGCGTGCTGGCCCCATCGCCAACACCCGTGACCGTCGAGTTGCTCTCGGGTGCCAAGATCATCGGCCGGATTTCCGCCAACGACGGCCAGTCCGTGATGATCGAAGCCAAGGTGGGCGGCCGCACGTATACGCGAAAATACCCTCTTGACCGGATCGGCGCCGTCATTGTGGGTGGACAGCGAACCGTCTTGAACGCCTCGCCGGACGGCACCCCGCCTCGCGCGTCGGCGGGTTCCGACAAGCCTGCCCCGTCTTCCCTTTCTCCGGCGAAGCGAACCCCTGCTGCGGACGGCATGGGCAAGCCCAACGCGATGGCGAGCGCCGTTCGCAGCCGGACGGAGATCGAGAACTTTATCGAAGAAATGGGGCGTACGCCTCCCGACTGGTGGGACGCGACGCCGTTGAACTACCCGCAGACGCTCGACCTGGCTTGGCCGGAAAAGCCGGACGGCGACTGGAATAACCAGAAGAACGTCGGTCAGTATTTGTGGGATGTGATTCAGCCGAACGAAGACAAATGGCGTGAAGGAATCCGTTTCGTCCATTTCCTGCTGGAGCAACACCAGGGCGATCGGGAGAAGGCGGGACGAGACATGTTCTACCTGGGCCGGCTGTATTACCTGCTGATCCAGGACTACGCGCGCGCTGCGTTCTGGTGGCGCAAGGCGGGCGTGGAACAAGGTGCCAATCGGCCGGAGTCCGTGTTCCTGGCAGACTGCTACTGGAGGCTGGGCAGCAAGCCGATGGCTTTGGACTACCTGAGCCGCATGAGCCGAAACGCGGTGCCCATCACGGCCATCAAGCAACTGGCTGACATGGGAGAGACCCGCATGGCCATTCAGATCGCCGAATCCGCCGCCCGCGGCGGATTTGCGGACTTGGCCTATCTGTACGCCGGCGATGCCTACCGAATCGAAGGCCAGTTCGACCAGGCCGTCGCGTACTATGACAAGGTCCTGAAGATCGAACCGCGGGGGAACGAGGGCGAGGTGAACCGCATCCAACGGGGACAGACACGTGCCCGGATGAACATCGAGGCGATCCGGGTCTTTGACAAACTCGATCTGACAAAGATCCCGGACGGGACGTACCGCGGTGCCGCGCCGGCCTACGCTGGCGACCTGCAGGTCGAAGTCACCGTGCAGAGTGGACGTTTGCAGGACGTGAAAGTTGTCCAGCACCACGAAAAACAGTACTACGCCGCGATGACCGAAACGCCGCGCAAGATCATCCAGAAACAGGGCCTCCAGGGTGTGGACGCCACGACAGGCGCGACGATCACGTCCGAGGCGATCATCAACGCGACCGCCCAAGCGCTGGGTTCCGCTCTGCAATAGGTGACCTTGCACGGAGGTTCCGAATTCATGCGTTTGAACTGGTTCGTCCCGTCTGGCAGAAAGCGGCCGCCGAGCCGACTGCGGCGCCTCCTCTCGATCTTGGGAACCACATGGGGCTCCTCCCCGTTGCGGCGAATCGTTCAAACGGTTTGTTTGCTGGCGTTCTGGTGGTTGTTCCTGTACGTGTGCTGGCCGTACACCGCGCGTCCTGCTCGAACTTGGCCCAATTGGCAGCCCGACGAGGTCGACGTCGTGCGCGGCGATCTGACGCTGAGTGCCGAGCAAGCGCTGCCCGAACCGTTCGCTGCCGGGACGCGGCTGTTTGTGTCCGATCCTGCCGCCGAAGACGAGGCCGCCCTGGGCGAGTTCGCCGTGCAGGCTTGCGCAGGACAGCGTCTGCAGCTCAGGCCGGTTCGGCCGTTGACCCGGGAGCAGGCCGATCGCTTGGCGGCGAGCTTTGGCCCTTGGTCGCTGTCCGAGGTGGAGCCGGGGCGTTGGCCGTCGCATTATACCGACACACTGCTGCAAAAGGAATGCCTGCCCGCCGAGGCGTTCCTGGCGCTGGATCCACTCGTCAGCATCAGCACCGCTCTGGCAGCCCGCGCATGGGTCTGGTCGCTGGCCGCGGCCGGGGCGATTCTGCTCGCCGCGTGGTTCGTACCCCGTGGCTTCTGTGGCTACCTCTGTCCCCTAGGCACGTTGATCGACCTGTTTGACTGGGCAGTCGCTCGCCGCATCCGACGGTTTCGTGTATCGCGTCCAGGCTGGTGGGTCTCCCTCAAGTACTACCTGCTTGCCGCCGTATTCGTGGCCAGCTTGGGCGGCGTTTTGATGGCGGGCTTCGTCGCTGCGATTCCGGTGCTGACGCGAGCGGCGGTCTTTCTTCTGACGCCGTTCCAAACGGGCTTGGCGCGGGACTGGCACCAGATTCCAGCGTGGCACGCCGGGCATTTCGTCTCGCTGGCCTTGTTCGTCACCGTGCTCGCACTGGGTTTCCTCCAACCGCGATTCTGGTGCAAGTACGTGTGTCCCACCGGCGCCATTTTCTCGCTGAGCAATCTCTTTCGGGTAACGGAGCGGAAGGTCCAACAGGCCTGCGTCGAATGTGGCAAATGCGTCGAGGTTTGTCCGTTCGACGCGATCGCCCCAGACTTCAACACGCGCACGTCCGATTGCACCTTTTGTCAAACTTGTGGCGGGGTATGCCCCGTCCAGGCCATCCAGTTCGCCGGGCGCTGGGCGCGGACGGAAGGCAACGAGCAGGACGATGCCTATACCCCGAAGCCGATCGTCGACCAATCTCCCACGTTGCCGCGCCGCGGCTTCTTGGCCCGAGCGGGTGGCATTTTAGGCGGCGTAGCAGGGGGCCTCGGCTTTGCTCTGGCCGCTAGGCTGTTCGCCGGAGATCCCGGCCGTTCTGGCGGCCGAGCCATTGTCAGACCGCCTGGCAGCGTTCCGGAACCCGATTTCTTGCGGCTTTGCATCCGCTGCGGCGAATGCTACCAGGCCTGCCCCAACAATGTGTTACAGCCGCTGGGCCTGAGCCGAGGCCTGGACAATCTGTGGACACCTCAAGTCGTGGCCGAATGGTCAGGTTGCGAGCCCAGTTGCAGCAACTGCGGACAAGTCTGCCCCACGGGTGCCATTCGCGCATTGCCCTTGGCAGAGAAACGCGTGGCTCGGCTGGGTCTGGCCGTGGTGGATCCGCAGACGTGCTTGCCCCATGCCGGCCGAGAGGCCTGCCAGCTGTGCGTCGATGAATGCCGGCTGGCAGGCTACGATGCCTTCGAATTCATCCGCGTTGGGACGGAGTTGGATGCCGCGGGCGAGCCCATCGAAGGCAGCGGCTTCCTGGCGCCCACGGTGCGGGCCGAGAAGTGCGTCGGGTGTGGGCTGTGCCAAACTCGCTGCCATCGCATCAACGTGACCTCGAAGTGCCTGCTGACCTCCTCCGCGGTGGTGGTGGAAGCCGGTTCTGGCAAAGAGGATCGCCTGTGGAAAGGTTCGTATATCGAGCTACGAAACGAGGAACAGAGGGCCCGAGAAGCTGCCCAACGCGAACTGCGCAAGGGCGGCTCCACAGGTGGTTACCTGCCGGACTTTCTGCAGCAGCCAACTGAGTAACAGCCTGTCCGCAGGCGCCTATAGCCTTCGGTCTCTTCCGGTTGAAATCAGGACTTTTCCCACCTCCCCGCCATCGCGTTTGCATCGGCTGCAAGCGTGGGTCCTGCAAGACTTCTCCGCTCCCGCCTCGCCAGTGGCACGGACTCGCGCCGCCGTGCGAATTCGTCTGTGACGCCCGCCAGGGGGCGCTCATCGAAGAATCTGCTATACTGCCGCCGATCGCCTTCTTTCCCGCACGTTTCCTTCCGTGGTTGGCGGCACGCATGGACGAGCAGAGAATCCAGGAATTCATCCAACGTTGGTCGAACTCCGGCGGCGCGGAGCGGGCCAACTACCAGTTGTTCCTCGCCGAACTGTGCGACGTGCTGGAGGTCGCCCGGCCGGAGCCGACGGTCGAGGACGACGCGCGCAACGCGTACGTTTTCGAGCGCAACGTGCTGTTCGACAACCTGGACGGCACGCACACGACGCGGCGGATCGATCTGTACAAGCGGCAATGCTTCGTCCTGGAGTCAAAACAAGGCGTCTTGCAGCACGACGAAGTCCCGGTCCTGTCGGCTCGGCAGCAAGAGCTGCGGGCCAAACGCAAACGGGGCCACGGCATGCGCGGCACGGCGGCTTGGGACGACGCCATGCTCCGCGCCCGCGGCCAGGCCGAGCAGTACGCCCGCGCCTTGTCGCCCGCCGAAGGACGCCCGCCGTTCCTCCTGGTCGTCGACGTCGGCCATTCGATCGAGCTGTTCGCCGAATTCTCGCAGACCGGCGGGACCTACGTGCCGTTTCCGGACCCCAAGTCGCACCGCATCCGCTTGGAGCAATTGGCGGACCCCGAAGTTCGCGAGCGGCTGCGCCAGGTCTGGACCGATCCGCTGAGCCTGGACCCGGCCCGCCGCTCGGCCCGGGTCACTCGCGAGATTGCCGCCAAGCTCGCCGAACTAGCCAAGTCGCTCGAAGCGGCCGGCCATCACGCGGACGACGTGGCCCAATTCTTGATGCGGTGCCTGTTCACCATGTTCGCCGAGGATGTCGAGTTGCTGCCGCGGGAGTCGTTCCGCAAGCTGCTGCGGAGCATCGACGACGTGGCGCATTTCGCGCCGCTGGCCGAGGAGTTGTGGCGGAGCATGAATCGCGGCGGCTTCTCCGGCCTGCTGCGGACCAAGCTGCTGCACTTCAACGGCGGCCTGTTCGCCGATCCCTCCGCCCTGGCCTTGACGCGGGACCAGTTGGATCTGTTGATCGAAGCGGCTGGTGCCGACTGGAAAGACGTCGAGCCGGCCATCTTCGGCACCCTGCTGGAACGCGCCTTGGACCCGGTTGAACGCCACAAGCTGGGCGCGCACTACACGCCGCGGGCGTACGTCGAGCGGTTGGTCATCCCGACCGTGGTCCAGCCGCTACGGGACGAGTGGGACGCCGTCCGCACAGCGGCGGTCACGCACGCTCGGGAGGGCGATCGCAAGGCCGCGGTGGCCGAGTTGGAGGCGTTTCACGACCGGCTGTGTGATGTACGGGTGTTAGATCCGGCCTGCGGTTCGGGCAATTTCCTGTACGTCACGCTGGAACATCTCAAGCGGCTGGAAGGCGAGCTGTTCGCGACCTGGGAGAGCATTGCCGAGCGGCAGGCGCGGCTCGAAGGCGGTCATACTGTCGATCCGCACCAGCTGTTGGGCATCGAGATCAACCCGCGGGCTGCGGCCATCGCCGAACTGGTCCTGTGGATCGGCTACCTGCAATGGCACTTCCGCACCCACGGCCGCGTCAATCCGCCGGAGCCGGTAATCAAGAATTTCAAGAACATCGAATGCCGCGACGCCGTGCTCAGCTGGTCCAGCAAGCAGCCCGATTTGGACGAACACGGCCAACCGGTCACCCGCTGGGACGGCCGTACCACCAAACCCCACCCCGTAACCGGTGAAGAAGTCCCCGACGAAACCGCCCGCGTGCTGTCGTTCCGGTACTTGAACCCGAAGAAGGCGGAATGGCCGCAGGCGGAGTTCATCGTGGGGAATCCGCCGTTCGTGGGTGACAAGCGAATGAGAACTTACCTCGGCACCGGCTACGTGGATGCACTCCGGGAGACGTGTCTGCAAGTGCCTCGCTCTGCCGACTATGTCATGTTCTGG
>CAIYOB010001293.1 GCA_903927685.1 uncultured Planctomycetaceae bacterium | reverse complement strand
GAAGGTTAGGATCAGCAAGTCACGGATGGAGAACTGACTGAGACTGACCAGGGCGTTCGGGAAAGGATCCCGATGAATGGAAACCCGAAAGCGACGGACAATCAGCAGCGGCAGCGACATCGTAACCAACGCGATGGCCACAACTGCGACGCTGACAATAAGATCGGACCCCTGGCTCCACAAGGCGACGTGGTAGGCGAAACCGATGATCAAACCGTTCCGCCTCTCCGACCACGGATTTGCGCCCAACGCGCCCCAGATTGCCAGCAGGCTGATTTGGCCGAAAAAAAGGCCCCAGAACAGTCCCCCGACCAGCGGCGAATGCCTCGCGAGATTCTCCGCGAGCGACCCGATCAGTCCGGCCACGACATGCGCCACTGTCAGCCAGAGAATCCTGCGTGGGAGACGTGTCAGGATCCACCGGGACCGAGGCGAAGACGTTCCCGCATCCTCGATCGGTTCAACCTCGGACAGCAGTTGTGCGGCATTCGGTTTCGGTTCGCTGGCCTCGGTGGAGAGACATTGCCAGCACCGATCGAAGTTGCCGGGCACCGTTTCGCCGCAAGCCGGACACTTCCAATCTGGCCGAGCCGATGCCTGTTTGGAACGTCCCTCTTCCTCCAGCAATCGGGCCGGTGCCGTTGAGTTGGCCCCCGATGGTGCAGGCACCGACGAAACCACGACGGGCCTGGATTCATCAGGAGATCGGCCGGCCGGCACGTCCGCAAGGATGCCGCCACAGGTCGGGCAGATCCGATCGGCAGGCCCCACCCGTCGATTGCACTTCAGGCATGTCAACATAGTGTTCCCCCGTGGCCCAATCCAAGCATCCGCCTCAGCCGATATCCGCACGACCGAACGTCAAGCCGCGATGCAACCACCACTGCCATCGCCTCAACTGGGGTGAGGATGCTCCCGCAGTGCCCGTTGTATCCCGCCTCCCACATGGCGAGACCAGTGCATTTTGCGCATTTTCTGCCTGGAGTGATACCTGCTCTTTAGCGATTCGTGGGAAGTCAGAGGTCACACCCACCCAAGCTGAGATCATTGGTGGGGCGGGGTGAGGTGCTGGCCGTGCCTCGCTCCAACCGAGGTGCTCCAGGCGGAATGGTCTTCCACGTCCTCAACCGCGGCGTCGACAGGGCCGTGCTGGAGCCCATGGGCACCCCGGTCACCCACGTCCGCCGCACTCGTCCGTTCTTTCCCTGGCCGCCGAAGAGGGAGGCCAGACAGCCTGGCATGCCACTGAGCATCTTGGGTCTTCCGATAGAATTGCCCTCACGCTTGAGTCAGAAGTTATGGCGTATCGCGGGGCTTGTCACGTGGCCGCCTCGCACCGCGACGCGATTCCGCTCGCGAAGCCCGCGGCCCCGAGCGGTTGTGCGTTTCCGAGTCCACGGCCCGCGGAACGGTCCCCGAGTCGCTCGTCGTAGACCTGCTGGAAGGTCTCGAAATGTCGCCACTACTTCGGCGCTCCTACGGCCATGATTTCCGGCTTGTCGGACGAGGCGGGCTGACACTGCAGTTCGAAGCCGGCGGCCGTCCGGCGATACTCGACTTTGAAGTTGCCATAGGTCCGAGCGGCCTGGAGCGCCTCGGGACCGTGGCGTTGGACTTGCACCGCGAGGTCCAACAGGTTGCGCCGCACGTGGAGCTGTTCTTCGCGCTGGTACACCTTCGAGACGGCCGGCAGCAGGGCGACGGAAAAAATACGCAACAGATCCTCGCGGTTCCCGAGCTTTCGTGCTGCGGCGAGTCCGGCTTCGAACTCGGTCCACCGCGTCGCCTGGTCGGCGTGGTTGAGCGACGTGATCTTCGCCATGTCCTCGTAATCGACCCGCAACCGGCGGAGCGATTCCCGGACTTCGGCCAGGGTCAGCGATTGGAGCAGGTCGCGCTGGCGTTGGCCTTCGGGAGTGGCAGCGTCCGGTTCGCCATCGCCACTCAAGATCCCCTCGCGCTGAATCGCGGTGATCACTTGACCGCCGGCCTGCGGGTCAGCGAGCTTGGCCGCTTCGGCTTCCACGCGGCGCTCGAGCCAGCCGCCAAAGATGCGGCCTTCGCAGCGGACACAGTCGGCAAAGGTGGCCGTCGGCGGAAGCTGGTTCAGGGCGACGGCCAGTTGGTCCAGTTGTCCGGCCTGCAGCCGCGGCAGGTTGGCCGCCAGGACTTCGCCAGCCATCTTCTCAATCGCGATGTCGACCAGCAGCGAAATGAGCAGGGGGCTGCGGCCGCTGTCGCGAGCCATTTTCAGCACGGCCACGACGTCCTCGACGGCGGCGTCGGCCTCGCCGGCGGCAAATCGCAAGCGGGCCCGCAGGAGCGCCGCGCGACTCAGTTCGCGCGCTTTCTGCAAGTGCGGCAGCAACAGCTGCGGTCCCGCCTCGTAATTGAGTTGCCAGTCGCAAACGGGGACCGTGCGGGCCCGCTGCAACTCGCCCAGCGACAACCCGAACAGGGCCATGGTCGGCCGCAGCTCCTCCGTCACGGGCGTGTCCACCGTCTTGATCGCCGCGTCAAATTTCTGCTGGTGTTCGTCAGGCAGCGTCGGCATGGCGGCGAACGCCTGCCAGTAGATCAGCGCCGCGTTGAGGCTGGCCGAACTGTCGGCCGCCGGCGGAGTGCCGCCCGGCGGGTCGGCTGCCAACATCGGCCGGAAGAACAACGCGACGGCAAGCATGCAACCGGCGAACCGTAAACTAGGATGCGTCATAAATCGGACTCCTGGTACAGGGATTGGGTATCCAACGGCTCTAGCTCTGGGTTATATTTTGTAACGCGGCGAAGCGGCAGGGGCGAGGAGTTGCTCCGCGACACTGCCTCATTGTAGACTGGCATCCGGAGGTTCGGCGGGCGCAGCGCCACCCGGGGCCCCCAAGCAAGCACCGTTGGCCTTCAGACAAATGGTCCGGCGGCCAGCGGCCACAGAAAGGAGCATCCGATGGGTATGTTCGACACGGTCGGCTCGGCGGTGTCCCCGCAGCAGCGCAAGGAGAACACGCTGCTCAAACTGCAACGGATGAATCTGGCGATGCGGCATCAGGAACCCGACCGCGTGCCGATCGGCGATTTTTTCTGGGGCAGTTTCACCCGCCGCTGGCGCCAGGAACTGAGCCTGCCGGACGATGCCAATCCTTACTACTACTACGACCTGGATTGGATCGTCACCGTGCCCAACATGGACCCGTGGATCCGGCCCTTTGAGACCTTGAGCGAGACCGCGGACGAGGTCGTCGTGAGGACCGGGTTCGGGGCGGTGATGCGCAAAGTCTTCCAGTGCCCGATGCCCGAGTTTATCGGCTGGGATACGGATACGCTGGAGAAGTTGGAGGCGGCCGAGTTCGATCCGCCCGACGATCCCCGCCGGTTCTTCGCCGCCGGCGACAACCAGATCGCCGGCGTGGGGGACGGCTTCGAGCGCAACTCGCCGCCTTGGGTGGACACGGTCAAGTCGCTGTGGCCGGACTTTCCGGTCTACGGCAGCATGATCGAGTGCGCCGAGTGCATGACGCGGTTGATCGGCCCGGAGAACCACCTGCTGTGGATGGCCCTCGAACCGGAACGCTTCGGCACGCTCGTGAATCGCGTGGGGCAGTTCTACCTGGACTGTGCCAAAGCCGCGATCGCCGCGGCCGAACCGTGGCTGGACGGCTTTGTGATCTGGGGCGACGTGGCCTACAAGAAGAGCACGTTCATGCGGCCCGACTATTGGCGGACGTATTACAAGCCCTGGGTGCGGGCCATCGTCGAGCACGCGCACGCCAAGGGCCTGCCGGTCATCTACCACGGCTGCGGCAACGTCCAGGCGATTTTCGAGGACTATATTGACGTGGGCATCGATTCCTTCAATCCCCTGGAAGTCAAAGCCGGCATGGACGCGGTGGACCTGCGCCGCCGTTTTGGCCATCGCATCGGCTTCTGCGGCAACAGCGACATCCAGATCTGGGAGCAGGGCGATCGCGAACAGATCCGCCGCGAGGTGTTGCGCAAGCTGAACGCGGCCCGCGGCGGCGGATTCATCTTCCAGTCCGACCACTCCGTCTCCAGTGCCGTGTCGGGGCAGACTTACGACTACGTTGTCAAGCTGGTCCGCGAGTATGGCCGCTATCCGCTGAAACTGGGCGAGTTCGAGGAGGCGTGACCCCCGGAGCCACCCACCATCCCACCAGGAACACCACCGTCATGGATCCGATCACCTCCAACCCGCTGCTGGGCGTCGCGATGCACGCCATCGGGGCCACCTTTGCCGCCACCTGCTATACGCCCGAAAAGCGTGTCAAAGGCTGGTCCTGGCAGACCTACTGGATCACCCAGGCCGCGTTCTGCTGGTTCCTGCTGCCGATCCTGGGCGCGATGGCGACGATCCCGCATCTGGCCGCCGTGTTGCGCGAGGCGCCCCGGGACGCGATGTGCCTGTCGTTTGCGCTCGGCGCCGCCTACGGGATCGGCGGCACGGCGTTCGGGATCTCGATCCGCTATATCGGCTTCTCGCTGACCTACGCCATCGCGGTCGGGCTGTCCAGCGTCCTGGGCACACTGATCCCGCCGCTGGTCAAAGGCACGCTGGTGTCCACCCTGAGCAAGCCCGGTGCGGCTTGGATCATTGCCGGCATCGTCGTCGGCTCGCTCGGCATCGCCGCGGCCGGCTGGGCCGGCCGGCTCAAGGAACGGGATCTCAGTGCCCAGCAGATCAGCGGTCAATTCTCGCTGCTGAAAGGTCTGTTGCTGTCACTGCTGGCCGGTGTGTTGTCGGCTGTGTACGGCTTCGCCTTGGAAGCCGGCGAGCCGATCGCGGACGTGGCCAGCGCCCATGGCGCCGGCGTCTGGCGGGGCAATGTGGTTTATATCTTCTCGAACACCGGCGCCTTCCTGACCACGTCGATCTACTGCCTGTTCCTGCATGCCCGCCATAAGACGCTGGGCGAGTTGGTCGAGCTGCCGGCCGGTCCGCCGGAGGCGTCGCTGCCGGTCAATTGGGCGATGGCGTTGGTCACCGGATTGTTCTGGTACGGCCAGTTCTTCTTCTATAACCTGGGACACGTGCGGATGGGCCACTACAAGTTCACCAGTTGGGCCATCCACATGATCATGCTGGTTTTGATCAGCAACCTGGTCGGCATCCTGTTGCGGGAATGGCTGCCGTGCCGGCCGCGGACGCGAGCCACCATCGGGATCGCATTGGCGGTGCTGATCGGCGCCGTACTGCTGCTGACGTACGGCAATTTCATCGGCGATGTTGCGGCGCAAGGTTAGACCCCCCACACAATTTCGAAGTCGGCCGTCGCCCCGAGCGAGTCGGGTCAGTAGGTACTCTGCAGATCGCCAGGGCGTTGGCGCTCGTAGTAACTAGCTGCGATGCCCGCAACACGGGTGTTCCCGCCCGGGGGACGAAGCGAGCCGAGGTCCGGCAGGTCGTCGGGGAGCGACAAAAGCTGAGTGAGCGCCTCCTGCGCCGCGGGGTGCTCGGACGTCGAAAGGAAAGTCACTAGTCGGAGAAGCCGCAAACGAAAACGCCGCAGACTGACTCGATTCAATCGGCAAAGATCAATCACGCGCTGGCCGTCTTGAGTCAACGCTTGAGCGGTGCCGTCGCGATTGACCTGCAGATGGCCTCCGAGCGGTTTGCGGCTTGGGTCGATGGGCAGGGGGACACCCTGGCGTCGCGCGTTGCACGCGATGCAGGCATACAGGAGATTGTCGTACTCATTCGACAGTTCGGGGTGCGTCGCCTGCGGGGCGATATGATCGACGCTGAACCCCTCGTGACCATCGGGCTTCCATGCCTCGCGGGAGAGGCAGTAGACGCAGCGGAACGAGAACTCATCGCGCAGCCACGGCTTGTACGACCCGTAATCGACATATCCTTGTGGTCCGTGCCGGCGTGGCGCAACCGACTGGGGGTAGGACAATACGTGTTCTGCCGCGGGCGGTAGTTCAGTCATGTGCGTGCCGTGAGAGACGCTCCATCAAGGCCTCGAACGGCTTGAGTTGGTCGAGCATCTGCCGGTCCCACGGTTCCAACAACACGTCCACCGCGTTCTGAAGCCGTTCGAGTTCAACCTCCTCGATCTCATCAAGCCCCGACGTGTACTGTTTTTCGATCAGGTCATATCGCCGCCGATTGACCCTTCCCCAGGCTTCGAACTCCTGGGGGCGCGCGGCCGCCTGAGCCAGAATCATCAGTGCCCACCTATCAACCGGCAGGCGCTGGGATTCCGCCTGAGACTCCAGCCGCTGGGCAAGATCATCGTTCAGGGTGATAGTCAACGACACAACGACGTTCTCCATCGGAGCGTTGCGAAGCCGGGCAGTTGAGCGGCCTCAACCGCTCCGTCGATGGTCATTTTACGGAATCCCAGGCCAGGAACACAACCCCACCGCTTCGCGCCGGTGTCGCGCCGGACAGACCGAATCAGCCGCCCTGCAGGCACGCCAACCGCTCTTGCACCGCCCGGGCGTCGATCGCTGGGGGTGAAGTTTCCCATTGAACGGCGACGGCCGCGCCGGCGCAGCCAGCCGCCAGAGTGTCGTCTGGGTCCTGCTGGGCATCGCCGTGCTGGTCATCGGCGTCTGCATACTGGCGGCAGGCAACTCGCTGGGCGCGACGTGACGAGCCCCGTTTCACGCGGTCCGTCGCTCGTGACGACGCGCTATCCACCGCGCTCGTCGTACTCGGACGCGAATTCCGGATACAGCCGCCGAAGGCACTCCGGGCAGATCCCATGGCTGAATTCGGCCCGGGTCCGCTCGCGCATGTAGGCTTCGAGCTGATGCCAGGCTCCGTGGTCGTCGCGGATCTTCTTGCAGTTGGCGCAGATCGGGATGATGCCCTGCAGCGTCTGAATCCGCTCGTAGGCACTCGCCAATTCGAGATAGGCCCGGCGGAGGGCCAGATGCGTGCGGACCCGGGCCAGCACTTCCACTTCGCGGACGGGCTTGGTGATGTAATCCACCCCGCCGCACGCGAAGCCTGCAGCGATGTCCTCGGTGGCCGAGAGGGCGCTGATGAAAATGATCGGGATGTCGCACAGCCGCTCGTCGGTCTTGAAGCGGCGGCAAAGTTCGTGGCCGTCCAGGCCCGGCATGCGGACGTCGAACAGTCCCAGGTCCGGCGGTTCCTCCACGGCGGCGGCCAAGGCCAGCTCGCCGCGCGGAAAGACGGTGACCCGGTACCCGGCCCAGGACAGCGTCGCCTCCAGGACGCTCAGGTTCTCGGGTTCATCATCGACGACGGTGATGGTCCCCGTGGCTGGCGAGTCCGTGGCTGGCGAGGCGGAGGCGGACGGCTTTAACATGCGCGACTCTCCTGTGCGGCGGGGGCGAACAGACCGGTCTCTCATCCGGCGGCGGGGAGCGTAAACCAAAACGTGCTGCCTTGGCCCAGTTCGCTGTGGACCCCAATCGTCCCGCCCTGAGCTTCGACGGCCAGCTTGCAGAAAGCGAGACCAAAACCGGTGGACCCGGGGCGCTGGTCCCGCGGTTGAGCGGCAACGCCGAATTTCTCGAAAATCAGCTGGTGATACTGGCTGGGAATCCCGGGCCCTCGATCCCGGACCCAGAGCCGGACTCCGGCGGGATGCGGTTCCGCACCGAACTCGATCAGGGTCTGGTCGGGGGTGTGCTTCAACGCATTGCCCAGCAAGTTGGCGAGGATCCGCGCGCTCACTTCCAGATCGCACAGGAGCAGCGGAAGGGATTCGGCCATCCGCACGCCGATCTCCAGCCTGGCCTTGGGGGGGAAGGCGAGCATCTGCGCGGCCTGGTAGAGTTCGTGGACCGGAACCGGCCGCCGTTGCAGCGGAATGGACGCACTCTCCATCCGGCTGAGCTGGACCACCGTGGTCACCATCAAATCCAGCTGTTGCGTGTTCCGGATCGCCCGTTGCAGGTTATCCAGATCCGCGGAATCCGCCTGGCCCACGATTAACCCTTCTTCGATCAGTTCGAGATACCCGCGAATCACCTGCAACGGCCCCCGCAGGTCATGCACCAGCATGTGCACGAGGGAATCCCGGTGCTGTTCGAGGGCCTGCAGCCGCGCATGCTGGTCCGCCAGATCGAGGTAGGCTTTGCGCAGGGCCAAGTGCGTCCTGACCCGGGCCAGGACTTCCGGTTCGCGGTACGGCTTGGCAATGTAGTCCACCCCGCCGCACTCGAATCCCGCGGCAATGTCCTCCGTGGCCGAGAGCGCGCTGACGAAGATGATCGGGATGTCGCGGAGTCGCTCGTCCGCCTTGAAGCGGCGGCAGAGTTCGTAGCCGTCCAGGCCCGGCATTCGGACGTCGAACAGTCCCAGGTCGGGAGGTTCCTCCTGCGCGGCGGCCAAGGCCCATTCGCCGCGTGGAAACAGGACGACCCGGTACCCGGCGCGGGACAGGGTGGCCTCCAACACGGTCAGGTTAGCCGGCTCGTCGTCGACGATGGCGATGGTCTCTGCCGTGGGAGGTGGGGAGGGGGAGACGCCGATCATGCCTGGGGCTCCTGACGGGCGATGTGGTGAGCGGGCAAGTCCGAGTCTTGCCCGGCGGTCTCTGTCGCAGCGTCCAGCAGACGCCGCAGTCCGTCATAGTCGAAGGCTTCGACCAGCACGCGGAGCTGGGCGGCCAGGCCGGCCTGCTCGCGGGCCAGCATCTCGACCATGTCGCGCAGCTGCCGGATGTCGCCGCGGCGCAGGGCCTTGTCGAGGACCTGGCACTGCTCCGCCGACAAACGCGCCGGTTCCGCGGGTTCCAGCGGAGCGAGTTCCGCAGCCTCGGGACCGCACGACGAGCCGGCCTCGTGCTCGTAGCGGACGCCGGCAATGCGCCCGATCTCGGCCAGCAGTTGCTCCCGTCGCACCGGCTTGGCCACGTAGCCATCGGCGCCGGCTGCCAAGGCGGCATCGCTCTCGTCGCCCAGGCTCGAGGCGGATACGATCAGGACCGCCAGATCCCGTCCGCCCGGCAGATCCCGAATCCGCCCGAGGGCTTCCAGGCCGTCCATTTCGGGCATGCGTTTGTCCATCAGCACCACGTCATACGAGACGTCGGAGCGGAGGAGTTCCAGGGCCTGCGGGGCACTGGCCGCCATTTTCGTTGCAAAACCGACCGACGTCAGCAGGGTGGCGAGCATGTGCCGGCTGGCGGGATCGTCATCCACCACCAGCACGTGCGGAGCAGGCTGGTCCGAGGCCAGACGCTCGACTCGTCCGCGGATTGCAGGAGCGTCTTTGCCGCGAGCAGGCTGGGCCACAAAGGTAAAACGAAAACAGGTGCCCGCGCCCGTGTGGCTGACCAAGACCAGATCGCCGCCCAGAGCCCGCGCATACCGCCGGCTCAAGGGCAGCCCCAACCCGGTGCCCTTGCCCGTCTTTCGCCCGCTCTCCGTCTGGGCAAATAACTCGAAAATGCCGTCCCTCTCGTCCTCCCGGATGCCGCAACCCGTGTCCTCGACGTCCACCGCCAGCAGGATGCCTTCCGGCGTACCGCCCGGGACACGGGAAGCCGTCATCCGAACCCAGCCCTTGCTGGTGAACTTGAGCGCGTTGCCGACCAGGTTCACCAGGACCTGCCGGACCTTGCCCTCGTCGGCCCAGATGCACCGGGGGACGTCCGGGCCGCAGGACGCCTGCAGGGTCACCTGAGCGGCGCCCGGGCGGCGGGCGAACATCAGGCGGACGTCTTCCAGCGTCTGCGGGAAATCGAACACGCGGGGGGCCAGCGTGACGGCGCCGGTGTCCCGCCGGACCTGGTCCAACAGATCCGTGATCAGCGTCAGCAGATGCTCGCCGCTACGGGTGATCGCGGTCAGCCGGTTGCCGTTGGGGCAAGTCCGGCATTCGTGCTCCATGATCTGAGCATAGCCCAGGATGGCGTTCAGCGGCGTGCGGATCTCGTGCGACATGTTCGCCAGGAACAGGCTCTTGGCCAACGCCGCCTCCTGCGCCGCGTCGCGGGCCAGGGTCAGCCGTTGCTGCAGTTCGCGCATTTCCCGTTCCCAGCCGCGGCGGGCCTCGAAATGCGCGTACAGTTCGGCCAGCACGCGGAGCAGAGCCACCTCGGATTCCTGCCAGATCCGCTGCTCGCGCACCGCGTCGAAGCCCACGAATCCCAGGCAGACCGACTTTTGCATCAGCGGCAAGGTGATCAGCGACTGGATGCCCTGCGGTTCCAGGGCCTGCCGCAGGGGACTGTCCGCCGGCAAGGCAGCCACGCTGGGCACGGACATCAACTCGCCGCGGCAATGGGTGTCCGTCCACAGCGGAAACGCGTCCAAAGGAATCCCCTGGAGATTGTCTTTCTCCGCGGTGATCCCGGCGGCGCACCATTCGTGCGTATTGGACATTCGCCGCTGGTGAAAATCGTAGGAGAACAGGTAAGCGCGATCGGCCCGAATCAGCTGCCCCATGGTGGCCAGCGACCGCTCAATCGCCTCGTCCTGCCGTTCCAGCGGCACATTGACAAACTCGGTGGCCAGGCACATCAGTTCCCGTTGGAGCACCGAGAGTCGGGCCAACTCGGCTTCGGTGCGTTTCCGTCGGGTGATCTCCTGATGCGTGCCCAACATCATCTGCGGCCTGCCGTCGGCGGTCCAGCTGGCCACCTTGCCGCGGTCCAGCACCCACACCCAGTCGCCGTCCTTGTGCCGCATCCGCGATTCGAACTCGTAGTAGTCCGATTCGCCGCGAAAGTGCTGCTCCAGCAGCGCATTGCTCTGCTGCAGATCGTCGGGATGAGCCAGGGCGGCCCAGGTTGCAATCGTGGTCGGCGACAGTTCGTCGAGCGTGTACCCTATGATCTCCGCCCAACGCTCGTTGAACGCGACTGCGCCGGTCTGCACATTCCATTCCCAGGTTCCCGCGTTGGTGCCGCGGATGATCCCGTCCAGCCGGCGACGCTCGTGAGCCAGCGCTTCCTCGGCCCGTTTCCGGTCCGTAATGTCCACCATCACCGTGAGGAGGTACTCCCGGCCCTGGCTGCTGATCAACTCGCCCGAGAACAGACCGTCACGGATCGTTCCATCTTTGGCCCGAGCCTGAAGCTCCAGGTCGACGACGCGTCCTTCTGCGAGCAACCGCTCCGCCGCCGCGGCCTGTTGCTCGGCCGACACGAACAGTCCCAGGTCGGCGGACGTCCGCCCCACGACCTCGGCGCGGGTATAGCCGAGCGTCTTCAGGAAACAATCGTTGACGTCGAAGAACTTGCGGTCGGGCAGCGTGGACAGCGCCATCAGGACCGGGCTGTTACGAAAGAGACGCTCGAAGCGCTGGCGGGCTTCCTCGACCGCACTCAGATTCTTGCAGATGCCGAAAATGCACTCCGTGCCATTCCATTGGCCGAACCAGACCCGGGTCTCGACCGGCACCAGCCGGCCGTCTTTGCGCGCCAGGGGCAGGGGACAACTCTCCCGCTCGCGGCGCAGCATGGCCGCCAGGATGGCGTGGGCTTCCTCCCGCACGTCCGGCGGATGCAGGTCCAGGATGTGCATGCCGGCGAGTTCGGCGGCGCTGTAGCCCAGGGTGCGTGAGACCGCCGGGTTCGCGTAGAGGATCGAGCCGGTGGAGGTGCCCACCATGATCATGTCGGTCATGGTCTCGAAGAACGTGCGAAAGTTCGCCTCGCTCTCCCGCAGACGCTCCTCGGCTCCGCGCGGCAACCCCGTGATGCCTTGGCATGAGTCGAACTCGCGCGTCATTTCAGGCCCCTTGGTTTCCTGCGTCTACGATTGGCATCTCATCATGCACAATTCCCGCCGAAGTTGTCCAGGCCATGCGCCAGTGTTTTCGGGATTCACGCAAGCGAGGGCCGGGGAGTTGAACACCGGCCAGGCGGCGAAGTTCTCCGGCTGTCCCAATCCGGTGGCCAAGAGTCCCGGTATCTGAGGTAAATACCGTAGTTGCAACTGGGGTGAATTCCCGCTCAATCCGTTTCCGGAGACGCCAGGCAGAACAAGTGGCGTTCTCCGCGCAGGAAGAGGCGCGAACAGGCCGGCACGGGCGACGCGATCACCGGTTCGCCCAAGTTGTTTTCGGAGAGCGGTTCGAAGCGATCGGCCGCCACCGAGGCGACGAACACGACGCCGTCTTCGCGAGCTGCGTACAGGCGGCCGCCCGCGATCGTCGGCGAGGCGTAGAACGAGGCGCGGGCTTTCGGAAACTCGCCGCGCCAGATCGTCCTGCCCGTGGCCGGATCGAGGCCTTCGACCTCGCCGCGATCGCGGACCAAGATCACGCGTCCCCGATCGACCGCAGGGCTCGGCACGAACGCGCCGCTGTCATCGCGCCGCCAGATATGGTTGGACGCGGTCACATCCCCGCGGCCCGTCAGGCGGATCCCATGCAGCCGCGGTTGCCCGCGATCGTTGCGGCCGTAGCAGATGACCGCCATGTCCCCGACAATCACCGGCGTCGCGATGGCCGGCCACAGCTTGTTGTCCTCCGGATTGAAGTTGCCGCAGGTCCAGTAGGCTTGGCCGTCCGCCGCGTCGTGGATCGTCAGGTGCTGGGCACCCCAGACGAGCACCGCTTCCCGACCCTCGTGCTGGATAACCAGCGGCGTGGTGTAGCACTGATCGGCTTCGAGCGGAACGGTGTAATTGCGAGCCGCCTTCCAAGCCAGCTCTCCGCTGGTCTTGTCAAAGGCGGCCAGCCACGAATCGCCGGCGTGCAGGCGGGCCAGAATGACGTGCTCCCGGGTCAGCACGGGCGAACTGCCGTGATCCCAGAAACGCTGGTCCTCGCCGAATCGCTCGACCAGGTTCGTCTGCCAGCGAATGGTTCCGTCCAGTTCCACCGCGGCCAGCGTGCCGCTCTTGAAGTACACGAACACGGCGCTGCCATCGGTGACCGGCGAGGCGTTGCAGCCGGAGCCGTTGCGGTGCTTGCCGGCCGTCTCGCGGCCGAAAACCGTGCGCCACCGCTGGGTTCCGGACCAATCCCAAGCGAGCAACGCGTCGTTGCCGTCGACCGGAGCCGTCAGGTAGATGGTTCGGTTCAGGACGATCGGCGTCGAACAGCCTTTGCCCGGCAAGTCCGCCCGCCAGCGCGTCGTGGACTCGTCCAACCGCGCGGGATACGTGCCCAGTTCAGTGCTGCCCGTGTCCTGCGGCCCACGCCAGCGCGGCCAGTCGGCGGGCGGATCGGCGCCGGCGACCGGGCCGGCCAGCAGCAACACGACGGCGAGGAGTCGAACGGGAAACGGGACAGGGCCAATTCCATGCAGAAGATGAGGCCGCGTGATCATGGAAGCTCCTTCCGCGGTCGCCCGCGCCGGCGCAGGGTGGACTCTAACCCGAGTGACTTCGCGGCGTCTTGGATCCAGCGGTTGCTCCCGTAGGGTTGCCCCCGCATGACGCAGCGACGAAGGGCTTCCAACTCCCGATCCGACTGCGGTTCGTTCACCGCCCTGCCCCAGCCGCGCGGTTCGGGCAGCGGCCAGGCAGCCAACCACCGTCGCTCGTCCGCCGTCCCGTGGACGCGTCGCCACAGACTGGACCACCGCCAGTCTTCGGCACGCTCCACCAAATTGGCTCGCAACGGATTCCGCTCCGTGTACCGTAGCACCCGAAAGAAATGCTCATCGGACGCCACTGGAAAGGACCTGTAACGGCCCTGGTACAAGTGGCCGTACCCCACCCGGTGGCGGTTCTCCTGCCAATTCCGCACGTGCGTGATCGTCAGCTTCTGCAGGAAACAGCCGCATTCGCCCCACGCCACGGTTCAAGACGTGGAACACCATCCCCCCAGGAGCAACTCGGGCTGTTCGCGGCATGCCCCCAATCTAAGCCAAGTCGCCCCTGCCTGTCAATATT
>CAIYOB010001292.1 GCA_903927685.1 uncultured Planctomycetaceae bacterium | reverse complement strand
TCCAGTGGTTCGACAAGCCGATCCGGTCGACGCTGGACTACGACTTCGGAGTCAACGAGGATTCGCCGCTGTACCCGCTGACCTGCATCTACCGCGGCCGGATGCTCGTCTGGACGGCGAACGAGTACGGCAACATCTTGGGGTACCACGACGAGCGGCGGCGGTTCTTCGATCGGGCGGTCGAGCAATTCCGGATCGCGAATCGGGCGTTCCCCGACAACCGCATCGTGCGGATGTACCTCGGCGAGCCGTTCCCGCCGACCCGGGAGTATCCGCGCGTGCCGGGCGCTCCGGAGTGGGCCGTCTGGCAGCGTGAAGGGCTGGAACGGCTGACCGATCTGGTGTCGTGGTGGATCGAACATCGGCTGCAGCCGGACGGCCAGTACGGCGGCGGCTGGGACGACGATTGCGAAATGTGGCGAAACTGGGTGCCCGTGATGATCGCCTTTGAGCATCCCCGGATCACGGCAGCCCAGGCGTTCTTCTCGCGGGCCCTGCTCGGGCAGGAATACATGCAGGACGGCTACACGCGGCGGAGCTACGACGTCGAGCACACGGCCGAGCCGTCCAGCGACACCATCACGCCGATGATGCACTTGGCGCCCGATGACCCGGAATGGCGGCAGCGCGCCCTGCGGCTGGCCGAATTGATGGAAACGGTTTGGACGGGCCGGAACGAACGCGGGCAGCTGCAGTTCAAGAGCACCTATTTCAGCGCCCGGCAAGTCGATCCGGATCCGGTGCGGGCTTGCGATACGCCGTATCACGTACGGGCGATCGAGCCGGCCCTGGTCCTGTGGCTGCGGACGGGGGACCCGCGGCTGACGCGGCTGTTCACCGCCTGGCTCGATACCTGGGTGGACGCCACGGCTCGCGCGGAACGCGGCAAGCCGGCGGGCGTGATCCCGGCGGCCCTCCGCTGGCCCGGCGGCGAGCCGGCGGGCCCGGGGCCCGCGTGGTGGGACCCGCGGCACCATAATGAACCGCGGCTGTACGAATGGCCCAGCGCCGCATCAGGCATGTGCGACGCGCTGCTGCTGGCCTACCACATGACCAAGGACGAAAAGTACCTCCAGCCGCTGCGTTCGATGGCGGCGCTGCGAATGGAGACGCTGCAAGCGGCCGGCGAGCAAGCCCCGGAGCCGGGCTCGCGCCGCTGGTGCGGCGGCAAGCTGGGGTTCCTGGCCGGCACGCTGGCCAAGTACAAGCTGTTGACGGGCAGCGACGAGTTCGACGCCCTGCTGGCTCGCGACGAGGGCCAGTGGTCGGCCGGCCAGCAAGATCCGGGACACGCGAAGCTGGCCGAATCGCTCCGGCAGACGGCCCAAGCGCTGGCGATCAACTTTCCGGGCCGCACCAGCGAAGTCCGCTGGACCGACCGCGTCTTCGCCTTTGCCCGCTTGTTCGGCGACGACATGCTGTTCCCGGCAGCCAAGCCCGAGTGCAGCCGCCGTCCCGACTTGGAACTGCTGTATGGGACAGCCACCGGGGACCGAGGCAGATTCCTGGTCTTTCCCATGAACGCCGTGCGCTGGCTCACGGAGCCGCGCGAGATCGCAGCGCTGGTCACCGACCGCGGCCGAGAGCGTTTCTCGGCCGAGTTGTTTCATTTCGGCGAGCGTCCGCGAAAGCTGGCCGCCGAGTTGTACCTGCTGGCCCCCGGCCGCTATACGCTCCGCCTCGCTGACGGCGACGGCCAGCCCCTGGCTGACGCCCGGTCCTTCGCCGTGGACGGCCCGCGGACCAGAATCGAGTTCGAACTACCGCCGCGGACGCGGTGCGTGCTACGCGTCGACATGACTGGGAAATAGCCTATGAACCTGACGAACAAGACACCCGTGATTGCCTTCCTGCTGGGCTGTGCGGCGCTGTCCGCATTGGCTGCCGAGCCGGCTCCCTCCCGCACCGCGCCGGACGACTTGGTCTGGATGCGCGGCGCGAACTACGTCCCGTCGTACGCGCGCAACGACGTGCAGATCTGGCTGGACTACGATCCGGCGGTTATTGACCGCGAACTGGGCTACGCCGCGAAGCTCAAGCTGAATGTCGTGCGCGTCTTCCTCCAGGTCGCGGTCTACGAGACGGCCCCGCAGCGTTTTCTCGACAACTTCGAGAACCTGCTGTCGCTGTGTGCCAAGCACCAGATCCAATTGATGCCCGTGCTGTTCGACTCGTGCTTCGATCCTCAAGTCGTCGACCTGCAGAACTATCACGACAAAAAATGGATGCCGTCGCCGGGGTTCTCCCGCTTGGGCAACCAGGACCGGCCGGCGCTGGAGCGCTACATCCAGGCCGTGGTGGGCGGACACCGGCAGGATCGCCGCATCGTTCTGTGGGATGTCATGAACGAGCCGGAGAGCACGGCCCACTACGCTGACGGGGAGCGGGGCGGCCGCGCCACGATCGATGCGTTCGTCCGCTGGGCGCTCCGCCGGGTGAAGGACGAGCAGCCGAACCAGCCGCTGACGATCGGCTGGGCCGCCCAGCCCAACACTCTCGCGTTCATCGACTTGGTCGACGTGATTTGCATTCACCAGTACTGCCCCGCGGCGGAACTCGCCAAGTGGATTCGGGAAGCGCAGCACTGGAGCCGGCTGTACGGCAAGCCGGTGATCATGAACGAGTTCATCGGACGGCCGCAGCAGCCGTTCGAGCGCGCTCTGCCGATCGTGGCCGAACAGAAGATCGGCTGGTGCTTCTGGGAACTGATGATCGGCCGCACGCAATTCGCCGAGGGCGTCTCGCCTTATCAAGGCTTGTTGTACCCCGACGGCACCTGCTACGACGCCGACGAGGTGGCCGCGGTCGGCGGCGTCAGTGCGGAGGTCGCCCGGCAGTTGTTTCCGGAGCGGCCGCTGGCCGAGGTCCGGGAAGACGAGGTCGCCTTTCGCGGACACTGGACCCGCTGGACGGGCGCCGGCCCGGTCAAGGAACGCTTGTTCTACGCGACCTCGCCCAAGTCCTCGGCCTGCTTTGAGTTCAGCGGCGAGCGCGTGACCTGCATCCACAAGGTCGGCCCGGATTGCGGCGTGGCGGAAGTGTTGATCGATGGCCAGCCGGCCAAGGTCCCGGAAATCGACACCTACGCGCCCCAGGTCGAATGGAACCACCGCACCGAACTGGCCGTCGGCCTGGCTCCTGGAAAGCACACCGTCACGGTGCGCGTCGCCGCCCGCAAAGCGCCGGCGTCGACGAACTGCTTCGTGCAGATCGTGGCGTTCACGGTGGAGTGACGCGGGGCACGGCTTCGCGGACGAAGACCGGATCCTGCTGCGCCGTCAACGCGGGCAGGACCCGAAAGGCAAACGGCCTTCTACCGTTAGGCAAGACCCGGAGTGGGGCCGAGACCCAAAACGCCGATGTTCTTGGGGCCAACGCGCTGGCAGCAGCAAATCCGGGTGCGACGCGTGGTGCGGATTACTTGACAGTGTACGGGCAAGGGTGCTGAGCTCATGGTGGCAACGATGATGCCAGCCAGGGTGCCGCCATGTTGTTCCGCCAGAAACGCTCCGGCGACCGGGTGTGTCTTCGATCGTCGCGAACTCGCCGAACGCCCCTCGCCCAAGTACCGCGCCCGACACAAGTACCGCGTCGTCTGCTTGCGACCGCCGCCGCCTATGGTAAGCTGCGGACTTGGAGCGTACCCGTTTTTCGCAGCCCCCTGAAGTTGCAGGAGACCACCGATGCGCCGCTCGATTCGCTTGCCTCGCCGGGACTTCCTCGCCACCATCGCCCTGCCGGCCTTGATCCCGTCGGGCGTGCTGGCCGCCGCGGGCCGTCCGGGGGCCAACGAACGGCTGGTCGTGGGCCACATCGGGGTGGGCGGAATGGGCAGTGTTCACCTGGGCAACACGCTGCAGTTCCAGCAGGAAGGCAAGGCGCAGATCGCGGCCGTGTGCGACGTGGACGAAGGCCGGTTGGAGACCGCGGTCAAGCGGGCCGGGGCCGGCGTCCAACCGTACCGCGATTACCGCTATCTGCTCGAACGGACCGACATCGACGCCGTGTTGATCGCCACGCCCGACCACTGGCATGGCGTCCAGACGGTGCAGGCCTGCCAGGCGGGCAAGCACGTGTACGTCGAGAAGCCGGCGTGCGTGACGATCGACGAAGGCCGGGCGATGGTCGCCGCCGCCCGCCGACACAACCGGGCCGTCCAGGTCGGCGCCCAGGGCCGCACCGGCTGGGGCGCTTACTACACGTGCCGGGCGATCCGCAACGGGATCGTCGGCCGGGTGAGCCGCGTGACTTGCTGGCACTACGAAAACCCCGTCGACGCCAACCCGGTGCCCGACAGCGCTCCTCCGCCGCAGCTGGACTGGGACCTATGGCTCGGGCCGCTGCGCTGGCGGCCTTACAACGCGCGCTACGCGCCGGGCGTCTTCCGCTGGCTGCTGGAATCGGGCGGAGGCCAGATCCGGGATCGCGGGGCGCACCAGTTCAGCACGATCCTGTGGTGCATGAACGCCGACCGGCAGACGGCCTTTACGGTCGAAGCCACCGGCACGGCGCCTCCCAAAGGACTGTGGGATTGCCCGGTCACGATGAAGGCCACCTACCAGTTCCACGATCCGGACTGGACCTTGGTCTGGGAACAGCCGGGCGACAAGGTCGGCAAGACCGAGTTCGGCAATGTGTTCTGGGGCGAGCAGGGACGGCTGATTCTGGAGTGGGAAGGCGCTTACCGCGGCGCCGAGCCCGAGGCGATGAACTTTCAGGTTCCGCCCGGCGGGTACGAGCCGCCGCGGACCAACGAATACCCGGACTTCAACATGAACCACAAGGCCGATTGGCTGCGGTCGATCCGAGACGGCGATTTGCGGCCGGCGGTCGATATCGAGATCGGCTACCGCACGGCAGCCTTGTGCATCCTGGGCAACCTGTCATACCTGTTGGGCCGCAAGCTGACGTGGGATGGAGAACGGGTGGTCGGCGACGACCAAGCCAACCGCCTGCTCGCGCCTCCGCAGCGGCATCCGTACCAAGTGTGAACCTGATTCGACGTGAATGAGCCAAGGAGTCTCCGATGACGCAAGCTGAAGCCCGCGTGCTGGCGGGTGTTCCCGCAATCAACTGTACGTTCTACTGGCGCATCCGCTTTTCCGTGGGTGATCCAGCGGCCTTGATCGAACTCCCGCGCGCGGGCCGGACGCATTCGATCTTGATCCTGCGGGACATCGAAATGGAGCGGGCGCGAGCCCACGCCCGCGCCGATCAGGTCGCTTGCCCGGCGGATTTCGCGCCGGAGGGAGGACTGTCGGGCGACCGCGAAACGGCCACGGCCCAAGCGGTGGCCGAGTGCTTGCGGCGCGAGGGCGTCCGGCGGGCCGTCGCCGATCGCACGCTGCCGCTGATCTTCGCTCACGAGATCCAACAGGCGGGGATCGCCGTCGAATGCGACACCCAGTGGGGCGTGCTCCAGCGGCGCTGCAAGGACGAGCAGGAGATCCACTGGCTGCAGGAATCACAGCAGGCCACGGAAGCCGCCATGCAGATGGCTTGCCAAATGGTCGCTCGCGCCCGGGCCCGCGGCGACGGCGTGCTGCTGGTGGACGGCCAGCCGCTGACGTCCGAGCGGGTGCGGGC
>CAIYOB010001291.1 GCA_903927685.1 uncultured Planctomycetaceae bacterium | reverse complement strand
TACGGCAGTTCCCAGGTCCGCTCCGGGCATCTGCTGTGCGCGCTCCTGACCGACGAAATGCTGGCCCGCGTGGCCCGCGAGGCGTCCGGCGAATTCCAGCGGATCTCGCCGGAAGCCCTGCGCAGAGACTTGCCCACGCGGGTGGCGACGACGGACGAAGCGGGCCAGGCCGAGGCAGCCGCAACGGCCGCGGGCGCCGCCCCCTCGGTTCCGGGCCAGCCGGTCGGCCCGACGAAGACACCGGCGCTCGACCAGTACACCGTCGATCTGACGGCCCGGGCCCGCCACGGGGATATCGATCCCGTCTTGGGCCGCGATCCGGAAATCCGCCAGATCATCGATATCCTGACACGTCGCCGGCAGAACAATCCGATCCTGACCGGCGAGGCAGGAGTGGGCAAGACCGCCGTGGTCGAAGGCTTTGCGCTGCGAATCGCCGCCGGCGACGTGCCCCCGCCGCTGCAGACCGTGGCCCTGCGGACGTTGGACCTGGGCTTGCTGCAGGCCGGGGCGGGGATTAAGGGCGAGTTCGAGAACCGGCTCAAGTCGGTCATCGACGAAGTCAAGGCGTCTGCCACGCCCGTGATCCTGTTCATTGACGAGGCGCACACCATGATCGGCGCCGGGGGGCAGGCGGGAAGCAGTGATGCCGCCAATCTGCTGAAACCCGCCCTGGCGCGCGGCGAGTTGCGGACGATCGCCGCCACGACCTGGGCCGAATACAAGAAGTACTTCGAAAAGGACGCCGCCCTCGCGCGACGCTTTCAGGTCATCAAGGTCGAGGAGCCCGCTGAGGCCGATGCCGCCGAAATGCTCCGCGGCTTGGTCGGCACCTTGGAGCAGCACCATCGCGTGCGGATCCTGCACGAAGCGGTCGTCGATGCCGTACGCCTGTCCCACCGTTACATCTCGGGAAGGCAACTTCCCGACAAGGCCGTCAGCGTGCTGGATACGACCTGTGCCCGCATCGGGATCAGTCAAACCGCGACGCCTCCGCCGGTCGAGGATGTCCAGCGGCGAATCGACCGGATCGGGGTCCTGATCGAGATCCTGCGCCGCGAAGCGGCCGCCGGCGCGGAACACGCGGAGGAGATGTCCGACTTGGAGCGGCAGCGCGAAGCGGCACGTCAGGAACTCGGCAAGCTCGAGGAACGCTGGAGGCAGGAGCGAGAACTGGTCGCCAGGCTGGGACGCCTGCACGCCCAACTGGAGGGCTCGATCAGCGAGCCGAGCAACAGCTCCGAGACGGGACCAGCAGCACCCCGTCCGGGTGCGCAACTGCCCGCCGGGGCGGCGTTACCAGCGGCCGGCGCGCCGACGGACGAGGAGCGTTCAAAGCTGCGGCTGGAATTGCAGGCCGCCGAGAACGAATTGAAGCAGCTGCAGGGCGAGTCGCCGTTGGTGCATTTCTGTGTCAGCTCGCAGGCGGTGGCCCAGACCGTGTCGGCGTGGACCGGCATTCCCCTGGGCCGCATGGTCGCCGACGAGATTCGCGCCGTCTTGTCGCTGCGGGAACGCATGCAAGAACGGATCGTCGGCCAGGATCATGCCCTGGATGCCATCGCCCAGCGGATTCGCACGGCCCGCGCCAACCTGACGGATCCGCGGCGGCCGATCGGCGTGTTCCTGCTGGTCGGACCCAGCGGGGTCGGCAAGACCGAGACCGCCGTCACCCTGACGGAGCTGTTGTACGGCGGCGACCAGAGCATGACCGTGATCAACATGTCCGAGTTCAAGGAAGAGCACAAGGTCTCGCTGCTGATGGGCTCGCCGCCGGGCTACGTGGGCTATGGCGAGGGCGGTGTGCTGACCGAAGCGGTCCGCCGTCGGCCGTACGGCGTCGTGCTGCTGGACGAAATGGAAAAAGCGCATCCGGGCGTGCAGGACATCTTTTACCAGGTGTTCGACAAAGGGACGCTCCGCGACGGCGAGGGACGCGACATCGATTTCAAGAACACCGTCATCCTGATGACCTCCAACGCCGGTACGGATCTTATTGCCAGCCTGTGCGCGGACGCCTCAACGTGCCCGGACGCCGACGGATTAGCCGAAGCCCTGCACCCGGAACTGCTGAAGACCTTCAAGCCCGCGTTCCTGGGGCGTGTGACGTTGGTGCCCTATTTCCCCTTGTCCGACGCGGTCCTGCAGCAGATCGTTCGCTTACAGCTGGCCCGGATCGAACAACGCCTGGCGGTGAATCATCGGGCCAGGTTCAGCTACGATCCGGCCCTGATCCCCGAGATCGCCCGCCGCTGTACCGAAGTGCAGAGCGGCGCTCGAAATATCGATCACATCCTCACGCGAACGCTGCTGCCCGAGCTGTCAGCCGAGTTCCTGAGCCGGATGGCGGAGGGGCAGCCGATTCGGACGGTTCATGTCAGTTTGAACGACCAGGGCGGCTTCCGTTACCAGCTGTCCTGAGCCGGGCCCGCCCTTGATCGTCGCGCGGGCCTTAAACGTGAAAACCGGCAAGAAAGTGGGAAGGCCCAAGATTGAACGTTGAAGCCTTGATCGGAGTATTGTGAATTTCGCTAGTAGCCGGGGCGTTGAAAGGGCAACGGCCCAAGCTTTCCGACGAGAGGGCGTGGGCACGCAGGGAGCCAGCGCCGCAGGGCGTCAGGCTCTGACGCTTTCAAGCCTTGCGGTGAGACTGATACGGACGTGCCGGCAACGGCAGGCGGGCCAGCAGCCAGGCAAACAGCGGCTGCGGTCGGCTGCCGAAGAGTCGTTCCGCCGCGGTGCTCCCGTCAGGCCGTTCCGTCACGTAGTTGTGGATCACCTTCAAGGCCCCGAGCTTCCGGGGCGTGAGCCGATGCTGGCCGTGGTGCCGCGAGGATAACTGGCCGTTGCGCCCCTCCACGCAGGAACTGTTCCGCTGGAACAACTCCGCACACTGCCGCGCCTTGGCTTCCAGGTCGGCCCGTTCGTCATCGTTCAAGCGGCCCCACGGGCCGTCCGGCGAACGTGCGCGGGCCAAGACCTCATCGGCCCGCGCCCGCAGCCGGTGACGTTCGGCGGCCGTCGACGCCTTGTCGGCCGCGATGGCCAGATACAGGCCTGGGATCAACTCCTCCCGCATCGACTTGGTGACCGCCGTCGGCAACGCCCAAAACGCCAGCCGGGCCGCCACCGTCGTCCAGAAAAACGCGATCGTGCGGTGCATCGCCGGCAGGACGCGGCGGGCCTTGGATAACTTTTGCCGTGCGGAAGCGGACAGCCCGGCCGTAGCGGCGATTTCGTCCAACTGATCCAAGTTCTGCTTCAGCAGCTGCCCGACTTCCTCCGCCTCCCGCGATCGGCCGGTTTCGAGATCGACGCGATGGTAGGCCCGAGATAAGCGGTGGCGGGCCTCGGTCGCTTGTTGGTGACGCTGTTGACAGGCCGCCAGCCGCTGCTGCAACTCGGCTTCGGCCGTCGCGGCCTGCTCCACTTGCCGTTGCAGTTCGCTGACCTGCGTACTCTGCGGGCACTGCTCCTGGCAGGCCGTCAATTCGGCCTGCCGTTGGGCCGTCACCTGTTGGGCCTTGGCGACGGCTTGATGGGCCCGGGCGGTCTGGTCTGCCAACGCCAAGCTGGTGGCCTGGACCAAGTCCTGCTGGACATGGAACAAGTCCGGAGAATGATGGGCGCCCAACGTTTGTTCGGCGTGGGCGATCAGGGCCTTGGCCTCGTCGCTGGTAACTTGGCAGCGCGCCGCGGCGCTCATATTCGCTTTCGACTCGGTGAGGTCGCCCAGGGCCGGGTTCCAGCGGTGGATGTTCGCGATGACGCGCCTGAATGCTTGTCTTCTCGTCGGCACTGAGGATGAAATCCCGGTTTTTCAGGGGGGGGCCTTCCCATTGCCCCGCGTACAGGTCGAGGATCGGCCCTGCCTTTTCCAGGAACTTGGGGTCTCGCGGGAAGATCCAGTACTTGTATTGCCAAGGCTTGATGGCATCTTCGTCGAGGATGCGCCACACCGTGCTACGGCTGATCGGCCTATTCAACGTTCGCTGCGCTCGCGATGTGAGATCCGCCAACGATTGCCGACTGATGGGCTCGCCCGTCTCGGCAACCCGCTCACAGGCCAACGCCTTGAGCAGAGCATGATCGCGAGGGGGAAAAAGCGGCCTTGCGGCCGCGGCCTGCTGCATCCTCCAACGAGAAATCTCCTTCAGACCACCGCTTACGCCACCGATGAACTTGCCGCCCGGAGAGCCCTACATGACGCCCAAGTCGTTCCTGATCCCAATCTGGATGCGCATGAACCAGTAGCACCAGCTGAGACCGCTGAACGGAACGTTGCGATGCCGTCTTCCGACGCACCTCCTCTCGTGCCATCTCCAAGATCGGCTCTGGAAACCACGGGCAGAAAACCGGTTGTGGGCCAGCCATGACACTCGTCCCCTCCCTGGAACCATTGAGGCGTCCTTGCCGAGAAGGGATTCTACCATGTCACGCCCTGCGTGTAACCCTGACATTATTTCTGAAACGGACCACTTAGCCGCAGCTTGACGCGCTTGCCGTTGGTCTCCACTTCGTACGTCTTCGCATCCACGCCGCGGCGGACAAAGTCCGGAATGGTCTGCAGACAGCTGTCGATGTACTCCAAGTCCTGTCCCGAGGGGGATTGAGGCTGCCGGCCCGGCTCGAAACGCAGAGCTACGGGGTAGGCTTCCGGCGTGGGGACCGGCCAACCGTTACGCTCCACCAAGTCAAGGTCCGCGGGCGCCATGACCGCAACTTCGTCGTAAATCACGGAAAGGCCGGAGATCTCGTCACTGCCCCTCAGCCCGTAGAGCAGATCGCGGACGTCATCCCAGGTGTTGGTAAGGACCAGACCCAGCGTGACTCCCGTGCGTCCGAGCACTACGGCGTAGCGGGTGCCGGCGTCGAGACCGCGGCAGCGAATGGTGATCGGGATCTCGCCGCGGACGTGTTTCCACGGGGCCTGTCGAAAGTACCCCGCCGCAGCATGGTAGAACGATTCCATCTGCGCCATCGTGACCCTGGGCCCGTCCGCCAGGGCACACTTCTCCGGGCCTCCGTAGCTGGCCGCGAGCATACGGCAGAAATCGTGCAATTCAGGCAACTCGTCCGCCAGCACGCACTCGACGCCGATCCGGCTCAACTGCGGCTTTAGGAAATCGTAGCAGTCCGAATCGGAGACCTCGACCGCGGACGGACGCATCGGAGCGCGCGGTCCGGGATGGGCCATGCTGCGGACGACGTGGTCCCACAACGCCTCGGGCGTCGGTTCGCCGCGAAGCAGTTCGTTCGAGAGCACGAAGCTGGACCGTTTGTCCATCACGATCGCGGCCCACGGACGCTCGACACCGATGTCGGCACTGGAGATGAACGTCGGCGAGTGGAAGAAGTCCGCCTGCCACACGTCATCCGTTTGCGGGAATTCACTCGGGTCGACATGGGACGCCCGTCGTGGCAACCGCTGGAGTTTGATCAATTCGGCCATGCCGCCGACGAGTTCACCAATCGGTTGTGGGTCATCTTCAAAGACACACGTAACCCCGATTTCCGTCAACATGGAATGCCACGCCCGGAAAAAGCGAGCCCGCGGCACGACCAACTTTGCCGGCCGGTGCGGCGGGCTGTCCAGCGGTTGGCGAAACGCCGAGAGGATCTCGCGCCAAACCGCCGCCGGCACGGGTTCCTCTTCGATTACCGTCATGTACAACAGTTTCCGGTCGTCGACGTTGGCAATCCCGAGAATCCAGACGGGTGGCTGGCCGGAGTCGGGTTCCACCTCGTCGAGCAAGCGAAGCCCCACTTGCCATGTCACCGTGTGGCGGGGCAGGCTGCGCAGTTCCTCGCGGGGAAACGGCATGCCGGCTGGCGGGTCGCCGAGCGGAATCCGAAGCACTTTGCGGGCCCACGCCGCGGCCCCGGGCGTGGATCGCCAAGCGGGAAGAAACAGCCGGGCCAGACTGTGTGTCGATTCGCGCGGCTCGCGTCCGAAGCGGATCGGCCGATCCGCATGGACCAGGGCGTCGCCGAGCAGGTAATCAAGAAAGTGTGGGTCCAGCGACTGGGCCTCCTCCAATAGCCGGCGGGCGTCGTCCGAGTCACCGGTCAGCCGGAAGGCGAGCAGCGTTTGGGCATACCGCCAAACGGCTGTCGGTTCCTCATGCTCTTTCAGCACCCGCTGCAACTCGTCGTGCCGCCGCAGGTCCAGGAGCGTAGCCGCCAACCAGTAGCGTGCGAACTGGTGGTCGTCGCGGTCCCATTGCAACAGGTCGCGGAAGGTGTGGGCCGCTTCTTCCCGCCGGTCCTGCTGCCAAAACGAACAGGCAACGCCGAACACGGATTCGAGATAAGATCGTTTGTCCGGCTGATCCCCACCTCGCGCTGGCTCACCTCCCAGAAGGGAGATCGCGTACATCTGCTGACAGGCTTCGAGCAGGGCTTGCTCCTTGTCGCTCAGCCCGCGCGGGCCTTGCCCCTCCTGTGCCTTGGCGACCGTCTGTTCCGCTACGGGGCCGGTTCCCACCGATTTCGGTGTCGCCAGTGCCGAGAACCGTCCTTTGGCCATCCGACCTTTTCGCTTCTTGCCGCGCGTCATGAAAACCTCCTTGCAGCTGACTTGCCGGTCGGCAGAGCCCGGGCCCGCACGAACGCGGCGCTGCGGCCCACGGGAAAACGTCAGTATTGTCCAGCGGGGGCTGACCCGTCAACTGTCATCGGCCCGAACATTGGCAGCAGGCCGCGAAAGAAACGTGGCCGCTTGCGATTCGGACCCTGCTCCTTGTCGCCGGGCATCCGGGTATTGCTTAGTCTCGCCCACCCAAGTAACAAACTGCGGTTCGCCGAGTCCCAGCTTCCCCAAAATTCAATATGCTTGTCTTGAATAGACAATCTTCGGTCAAGGGCACCGCCGACCTACTGGCCCGTGCGGTTCGGCGGTCTGACGTGCACGAATGCAAGGGCAAGGGAATGGTCGTTTCATTCTTTTGCCCACAATTCCTTTGCCTCGATTGCGCACTCCGGTCCGACGCACGAATGGCACTAGGTTAAAAGAAGCAGCAAGGGAGGGGTGGCCGGGGTCGAGTGCAGCGAGCCCCCGGAATCCCCGCGGACTGTGGGCTCGCTGCACTCGACCACAGCCACCCCGGCAATCCTGAGTCCTTAACCTAGTGCCATTCTTCCGACGCACCGAGGCAGGTTCGAGTCGATCGGGTGGGCGCGGCGTACTCGGTCGAAATGCCTCGTCGAAATCACGAGATTCGTTTCTTGATGCGGCCATGGTTTGCATCACGAGAATTCCCGGTTACGATTTGCCCTATCGACCGTTCCACGAGCCGACTCCTGATGAATACTACGATCCAGATGCACCCGGGACTGAGAGGCTATAAAGGAAGCAATACGATGAACAGAATCCTCGTTCTTTGTTCTTGGTTGTTGGTCGCCGTTCAGGCGTTCGCCGAGGAGCGGGTCTCGCTGTGGCCGGACGGGAAGATCCCGGATTTCCAGACCAGTCAGATCGCGGCGACCACCCAGGAGGTGAAGGCTCCGGGATTCAAGGCGGCGGACCATGCGATGCCGTATCTCGACTGGTACGAGGCGCCAGCGGAGAAAAACGGCGGGTGCATGTTGCTCATTTCAGGCGGCGGTTATCAGAGTTGTTGCGACGGGGTGTGGATTGACCAGGTCGCGAAAAAGTTCACCGAACTGGGGTTCGTTTGCGCGAGCCTCACTTACCGTACGCCGCGTCCGCAAGGATTGCCGATCTACCAGAGCGCGTGGGAGGATGGGCAACGCGCCGTCCGTCTCGTCCGCAACGATGCGCAGAAACGAGGATTCGACCCGGAGAAGATCGGCGCGTTCGGGTTCTCCGCGGGCTCGCACCTGACGGTCTTGCTCGCGACGAGCGCCCTCACGCCGGCGTACGGGCCGGTCGACGGACTCGACCAGCTTCCGTGCCACGTAAACTGGGCGGTGCCGATCTACACCGCTTATGCGCTCACGGATGGACTCACCGGCCCCAACACGCGCGAGGGCGACGCGATCGACGTCAAGCTCTCGGACGTGTTCAAGTTCGACGCGAAGACGTGT
>CAIYOB010001290.1 GCA_903927685.1 uncultured Planctomycetaceae bacterium | reverse complement strand
TCTCGGAAATCCACCGATGCGTCCGGGTTCGTCACCGCGAAGACGAAGCCAGCCACGTAGCCGGCCTTCCGCCGCTCCTGGGATGCTCGGCGCTGCCACGCGATCCCCGTGAGGATAATCGCCGTCGCGGCGGTCACCGCAAAAAGCGACCAGAGCGGGAATTGTCGCGGGAAACGACGGGATGTCGATACGCCCTCAGCCATTGTCCTGTGAAGTCGCGATATTCACCTGACGCGGCCGACGGCCGCAACCAAGTCCGTTGAAAACCTTTGTCCGACAACCGAATCGCCGACGCGCACGAATGGCTATTCTACAACATTCGCACGCCGCCGCCATGATCAACACACGATTGCACGGGGTTTCTCGGCGTACCGGTGGTCGGCGCTGCGTTTGACCACCGGCTACCCTCTGGGACCGCTCCGCGGTCGGCGTGCTGGTAGAATCCCAACAGACAATGATCTTCCGCATCGGGCCCGCCAGACCCTTCACCGCCGCGGTTCTTGTGTTGATCCCTGAAGCTTACCTGCAGCGGATCGCAGGCTTCTATTCACTGTCATGCGCCTCCATCCTCTCGGAGGAACTCTCCGCCGAACCGATTTCCTCGAGCGCTAAGGCCGCCGCTTCGCGGAGAGTGCGGGATTCCGCCTGCAGCAGTCTGCGAATCTGCGGAATGGCAGGCTTGGCGCTGCCCTTGAGCTTGGCCAGCGACCGCAACGCGGCCAGTCGGACCCGTGCCGAAGGATCATCGAGCGCCTCGGTGACGGGTGCGACAGTACCGGGAAGATGCCCCAACAGCTCGACCACACCCGCTCGAATCTCGGCGCGGGGGTGTTTGAGGGCGGCCAGGAGCAGGGTGGAATCCTCGGATGCGATCTGCCGCAGTGCCGTGATGGCCGCCGGCCGGGAATCTCCCCAGTTGCTGGCGAGCATCTCGAGCAGGGCGGGAATGGCACTCCGAGCCTCGGGGCCGAACACCGCCAGGGCGAGTGCCTCGTCTTGCCGATTCGCCCACGGGTCCTCGATCATCTTGGTCAGAATCGGAATCGCCGGCCGCGAGAAGCCGCCCGCCCGCCGCAGCGCGGTGCGCAGCAGTGCCCAATTGTCCTCGCCGGACAGGCGGGGCAACAGCGGCAGGCATTCGCTCAATTGCACGGGCGCCAGCATCTTGTCCGGCGCCGCCGTTTCTCCCGACTCGATGACAACCGCGGCACATGAAAACGTGAGTGCACTCCCGGAGTCCGAGTTGGATCGCGCAAGGCGAAGCAGCGATGGAATCTGGCCCTGAGCCTTGGGCCCGATCAAGGCCAAGGCGACGGCTACGTCGGCCCGGATCCACGCGTCATCCTGGAGTGACTGGCCGAGAACGCAAAGCAGGTCGTCGCTGTGCGGTGCGATCCGGGCGGCGGCGATCGCGGCTGCCCCGCGAGCCTCATAGTTGTCACACCGGTCATCGGGACCGAATCGATCGAAGGTGCCCTGCGTGTCTCGCAGCAGATCGAGAAGTGCGGGCATGGCGGACTTGGCCGATGGCCCGCTGG
>CAIYOB010001289.1 GCA_903927685.1 uncultured Planctomycetaceae bacterium | reverse complement strand
CCAATTCCGTCATGCCGTAACGATCCAGGGCGTGTTGGGTGATCCGCCGGCACGTTTCTTCCGGGAACAAAGCGCGGATTTCGCCCAGCCACTTGGGCACGTTCAACTGGCTCGGGTCCAGCGACCCGGGGCCGAGTTCGCGGCCCTGGCGAACGCCGCGCCCCGCGTACTCGCGGCTGTACAGCTTTTCCAACGCGCCGGCCATGCGCTGTTGGGAAGCGTCGAGCGCGTTCGGCATCTGCCGCTGGGCGTACTTTCCCAGCACCAAGCGCCAACGCGCCAATGCCGTCGAGGTCCTGGTATCGCCTTGCGCGTCGTCACTCATTTCAGTCCGTCCTCCGCCAGCGACCGGTTCATCAATTCGGCCGCGCGCACCGCCCATTGCAGCTCTTCTTCCGTCACGTCCGGGTGGACCAGTGGTCCGATCTCGTCGACGTGGTGCAGACTTGCGACGCGTTCGGCAACCATGTCGATTTCCTTGGGCGACAGTTGCGAGAAGGCCAGCCGCAGGTGGGGCAGGGCGTTGTTGAACCGGTTCTCTTCCCACTGCTGAAACAGCGCGTCGATGCCCAGCAACAGGTTGTCCATGCGCCAGAAAGCCTCGCGCGCCGTCATCATCAGTCCACGCACGACGCCGCAGGCACCGCCGACATCCTCCACGGCCGCGTCCAAATACCTCCCGACCACGTCGCAGACACGGCTTTCGTCGATGCGGCCGCTGCCGTGCAACAAACCGGCAGCGGCCCCTGCGATCTCACTTCGCGGCGGCGTTCCGGTGTCGCGGATCAGCCGCTGCAGCGCATCCAAGAACAAATCGGGGTCGAGCGAAAGCGGCTCCGTTCCGGCGACGTCCTCATCGTCATCCGCCGCGATCGACTGGCTGGCAAGCAGTTCGCGGATCGCAAGCAGCCCATCCAGAGAGCCGTCCAGTTGATCGTCGGGAACCGCGGCCAGCGAGTCGACCAGCTGACTCGCACGCTGGTAGCATTGCGCAATGACCTCCCCCATCCCGTCCAGGCGCGCGGCCTCCAGCGGCTCGCGCGCCGAACGCAGCAGGGCCAGCCGGCTGAGTCCGCTGGCGACCGAAGCGAACGAGGCATCTTCCGCGATGTGCGCCTGGACGACCCGCACGAACCGGCCGGCATAGGCATGGAGCCCGCAGCGACAGGTACGAATCAGCAGGTCGACGGCGGCAGCGGCGCTGCGCACGGCCCCTGTTTCCTCGAACTGCTCGACCAGTTGCATCACGCGCTGGGCCGCGGCGGCGGCCAGCGAGTCGCCCAGCGATGCCAATTCGGCCAACCGGGCTTCCGTACCGGGAGTCCAGGCGGCCGTCCATTCCTCGCGCAGTTTGCCCAGCCGATGGCCGTGGATGAAATCGGGGCCGTCGACAAACGACGCATAGGGCACATCGAGCAACTGGAGCTGGTGCAGCAGAAAACTGACGGGCCGATGGAGCGGTTTGCGATACAGTTCGAGCGTCACGCCGCGCGGCTCGATCGTATCGACGGGCAAGCGGTAGGCCGCTGCCTGGCTCTGAAAATCAGCGACGATCGGCGGCCGGCCGGCGGCGGGCGGAACGGTGCCGATGCGATCGCCGGCCAAGATCCGGTTCACGATCGAAGCCAGCAAGTCACTGCCCGCCCAGCTGTCTTTCCGCATACAACTGGTAATCGCATCCAGCAGGTCGCTGCGCGTGGGCGTGTCGTGGCCGCGGAGGTCCACCAGGCGGTCCAGCATCTGGACGGCTGCGATCGAATCGGTCACCGAGGCCTCGTGCGGAATCGGCTTGCCCCGCGTTTCGCGGGCAATCGTGGAAATCAGCCGCGCCACTGCGTGACGCCGGCCGGCGGGACTTGGCTCGGCTTGCCAGAGCGCATCGTAGAAGCCGGGGCTGGGCATGCCCGAACGATACCCCGCCAGCGCGTCGAGTTGGTCGTAGCTGTAGCGGATCAACCAGCTGCCGGTCAGCGCCGGATCGAGAGCATCCAGTTGGGCCTGGTGAGGATTTCCCCTTCCCGCCACCGCGTCGGGCAAGGCCACCGTGTGAAAACCTCCCGTGACCACCAAGAGAGAACCGCTGCGTTGCGGCCGCTTCAGACGTTCGTATTCGGAGCGGATGACGTCGACCATGACCGCCTCGCGCGCTAACGTCGCATCCGCCTGCAAACAACCCGGATCGTGGCTGGCGCGGGCCAAGTCACAGTACGTGGCCAGCGCGCCGACGAAGGCCTCCGTCGTCATCCGATCGGCACACGCCTCGAAGAGATGATCCCACAGCTCGTTGAAGTCGCGGCACCCCAGGCGGCGAACCAGGCGGGCGATGAACTGGCTGTAGCGCAGCTGGGATTCGTCGGCCAGCAGGACGCCGAGCATCGTCTGCGGAGATTCGTCCTCATCCAGCCCTGCTTGCCGGACCCGAACCGCGTCCGCAAATTCCAAGTCCGCGAATCGAATCCTCGCCCCGCTCGCGCTGCCATGGCGGATCGCGACCCATTCCGGCGAATAGTCGCACAACGGATAGAAAGCACTGTGCCGCCGCGCCGCAGGCGAATCCGTCTCGCGGTAGGTTGTCAAGATCGCCACCGGCCCGATGCATTCGTTGCTGAGCAGCGACGGGATCCACTTGTTCAGCGATTGCGGCCCCTCCAGGATGATCGCGTCGGGACGGATCTTGTCGATCCAGCGGGCCAGATGCATCGCGCACGCCGGCGAGTGATGGCGGACGGGGTAATAGGTGATCGGCCCACCGAGCAGCGTGTGTGCCCACTTGCCGGCGCGAGCCAGCAGCTCCTCGCGGTTCGGCAAGGTCTCGCGCCGCGCCGAGTTGGCTGCTGACGTCGTGGAGGCCATTATCCCTTCCACTGGCTGCGCGCCGAATAGAAAGCCTTCCAGTGCGGATCTTTCGAGGCGCGGGCCTTGACCACGACGTCGAAGTACTGGCGCAGTTTCTTCACGTCGCCTTCGTCATCCTTCAGCACCGTGCCGGTCAACTGCCGCGCCAGATGTTCGCCGGTCACCGCACCGTCACCGAAGTGAGCCGCGTCGATGCCGGCCGACATCACGACCGAAACCGCCTCGGCCGTGCTCAACACCGACGACGGCTTCTCGAGCACGCCGCCTTCCTTGGTGCGGCCGCTGCGCAGCTCGTGAAAGGTGTCGACCAGCACGCGAACCGCATCCCGGTCCAGACGCGCCTCGGCCCGGCAATGTTCCAGCAAGACCGCCGCCTGCTTCAAGACCAACTCCAACTCGAACTCCGGGTCGGCGATCGGCGAAACCGTTTCGAAATTGAAGCGGCGCCGGAGAGCCGCCGACATCTCGTGCACGCCGCGGTCGCGCGTATTGGCCGTGGCGATCACGTTGAAACCGGGTCGGGCGTACAGCACCGCGTCGGGACCCTCGAACTCCGGCACGTGCAGCACCTTGTCGCTCAGCACACTGATCAACGTGTCCTGAATCTCCGCCGGGCACCGCGTGATCTCTTCAAAGCGGACCAAGCGTCCTTCGCTCAGCCCGCGATACAGCGGTGCGGGCACCAACGCCCGCCGGTTCGGCCCTTCGGACAACAGCAAGGCGTAATTCCAGGAATACTTAATTTGGTCTTCCGTCGTCCCGGCTGTCCCTTGAATCGTCAACTCGCTACCGCCGCTGATCGCCGCGGCCAACAATTCGGACAACATCGATTTGGCCGTACCCGGCTCGCCGATCAACATCAGACCGCGATTGCCGACCAGAGTCACGATCGCCCGGTCGACCAGCGGGTCATCGCCGTAGAATTTGCGGGCGATTTCCGGAGTCTCGTCTCCCAGGGGAGCTGCCTCGCTGCCGAGCAGGAACGTGCGAACCGCGCGCGGGCTGAGCCGCCATCCCGGAGGCCGCGCGAACCGGTCGGCCGCAGCGAGCGCCGCCAGTTCGCCCGCGAACATCACTTCCGGCGGCTGACGCAGCACGTCGCCGGCCCCGGCCGTTCCGGAACCACTGCCCGGCGCAGCGAGGGATTTGTCGGTGGTCATCCTGTTCTTGGCCATCGTCCGCTGCTACCACAGTCCTTTCTTTTCCCAATCCGGATCGAAACCGGTCCCCTCCGCCGCCATGTCGCGGACGTCGTTGTAGCACTCGCTGAGTAACACCGGCGGGACCTTGCCGAGTTTCAGTTTGTTCGGATTCCACGCGGACGCCGATTCATCATTCGGTTTGAGCGGAACAAAGTACAGTTCGCGGATCGCCGCCGGAATGTCTGGTTCGGGCAGGTAGCTGCCCGTGAATTCAACCACCGCTTCGACGCGCTCGGATCGAAACGGCTTGTGATAAGTCGCAAAGCTGCCGCCGTCCTGGGCCTCGCCACGCACCCAACCCAGCTTGGTGGCGCGGCTTCGCAGGCGAAACGTCGTCAGCATGTGACCGCGAAAATCGAACAGTTCCGCCTCGTTCTTCTTCTCGTCGGGCAGCCGATAGGTCGGCCGCCCGAACTGCTTGAACAACTGGGGGACTTCATAATCCTGCAAGTGCTGCTTCCAGGCCTGCTCGGTTGCTTCGTCCAGCAGGCTTGAATGGGCGACCAGCACCCGATCGGTGTCAGGCAGCGTGAATTCGTCATCGTGGACGTCGGTCAGCGTGCCATCTTCCAACGGCCGGAACAGCCGGACGGGCTGGGACTCGTCGGGCGAGCGGGCCGCCCAGACGACGCGGCGGCAGAGCGCGCCGGCGATCGGATGCTGGGCCAGATAGCGCCGCCACTCGTCCGCGGGCCAGGCCCGCTGCACGCAAGCCGCTTCGTACAGTCGCTCGGCCTGGCTCTTGACGACCTCCTTCACCGTCTTCCGCGCGGCGGAGAACGCATTCTTGGCGTCTTTGACCAGTTCCGGGTCGTCGTCCTTCGCCGCCGCCGGCAACGCCTGGACCAGTTTCCCGTCGTCGCGGGTGATCACCGGCTGCAAGTCATCACCCAAAATCACCGCGAACTTGCGCGAGCCGTAATCGAGCACCAGTTCGGCACGCTCGCCGATCGGGTGGCCCTCGGCATCCGTTGGTCGCTCGAAGCCCGCGTCCGGAATCGTCCGGTCGGCCAGCTGGTCCATCGTCCAGCCTTGGCGATCCGCCAGTTCCTGGACCATTTCGGCGGCGCGGCTGCGGATCCCCTTCGTGCGGAAGCGGTTCGCCAGCGACAACAGCAACTGGACCGCCGTCGCGTCCTCGATCCAGCCCAGCGTCTCCAGCAACGCTTTGCTCTGGGCGAGCCGCTGCCCGTGGTACGTGCGGATGTAGCGTTCCATCAACTTGACGCACTGGGCGTCGCCCGCTGCGGAGACGATCGCCAACAAGCCCTTTTCACCGATCGCCGACTGCAAGAACGTGTTCTGCATCTGGCTGGCCAACTGGTCGCGGTAGTTCTCCTCGGTCTTGTAGTGGTCCCTGAGCCAAGTCGCGGCTTTGTTATTCCATTGCTGCGCAGCTTGCTTCGTCGCCTCGGCCAGGACCTCTTCCTGCGACGGCCGCTTGGTGTCGTAGGCGATCCAGGCGGCGAGCAAATGCCTGGCTAGTTTGGCGGCATCGTCGTGGCGGCACATCGCCACCGAGCGGCGCAGGATGGCGCCGCAAACGGGCAGCTTGAATTGGATGCTCTGAATCACCCACCACTGCAGGATCTCGGTGGCCAGCGGCTCGTTGTCCTCCGCCCAGCGGACCTCCGGCAGGGATTCCAACGGAACCCATTCCATGCCTTTGGGGCGTTTCCTTTCGAGGCCCTTCTTGGCATCGAGCAATTGCTTGCGCCGCCCGAGAAACTCGTCCACGTCGCCGCCGAGTTGTTCGAGGGCTTGCAGCATGGCGCCTTTGACGATCTCCTGCTTCTCTTTCGTGAGCGCCTTTTTCAGCGGTTCGATCGCAGCCGCGTCGCCGAGTTCGCCCAGCATTTCCGCGCCTGCGATTCGGACGCCTTGCTTGCCGTCGCCGATGGCGGCCAACGCGCGCGCCAGCCGGTTCTTGGCCGCGTGCAGCGCTCGACGCGCCGCAGGCCGGTCCGTCTTGCCTTCGCCCAGAGCAACCGTCCACATGGCGTTTTCGATCTCGAACGGCAGGTGCGGCATCATCGCCGCCACACGCATCGCCGTGCGGCGCCGCTCGTTCAGGAAATAGTCGTTCCGCTGGGCACTGACACCCAGGATGGCATCGCGGAAAATGTCCGGATGCTCGGCAAACAACGGCCAGACGGCTTCGCTTTCCCAGTCCAAGCAGGTCTGCCACGAGTTGTTCCACTGCAGATACGTTCTGGCAATCACGCCGCGATTCACGTTCGGCAACACGGCGAACGCCGCGTCCACTTCACGCAAGCCGTACGGCTTCGGCTGGGCGTTACGGTGCGTTTCCACCCAGTCTTCGCGGGTGAAGTGCAGGACTTGCTGGTGATGAGCAGCGACGTAGCCAAAACAACTCATGAAGCGGGCGACGTGGACCAAGTGCAACTTGGTCAGGTCGGCCCAGGTGGTCCATACCGGAAGGGAGTGCATGGCTTGCCGAACCCACGGCGACAGCGACGGCCGCTTGCCGGCTTTCCCTTCCAGGCAGGACATGGCGTGATCGAACTCTGGTCGGTCCATTCGCTTCGGTTGTTGAGGTTTGCTCATCCACGTGGGACGATTCGGGGCGTTGTAGGCTTCCACTTGTTTCTGGTACTGCTGATCCAGCTTGTCAAATGCGGCCTCCAAGTGCTCCCACAGCTTGTCGGCAAACCCGTCCGGCAAGGGCAATTCGCCGGAGGGCATGTCAATCGGGGGCAAACCGAGCGCCACATCGGACGCCGGGCTTGCCGCGTCATCCGCCTCCGCAGGCCTCAGCCCCGACAGCAGTGACTCGATGGTCTGACGAACGCGCGGGCCTTTCTCGTTCTTGAGGGCCGCTTGCAGATGGGACTCGGCCTGGCGGCCGAGAATCGCGACCAAGGCCTCGGCGGCAGTCGTCCGTTCCGCCGCATTGCCTGCGGACAGTTGGTCGGCGAGCAGTCTGCCCGCTTCTTCAGGGAACGGACGCAGAACGTTGAGTGCCAGCGGCCGGACCCTGTTGCTCGGACTGACGGCCAATTCGGTGATCACGGGGAGGATGGGGCGGAAGTCGTACTCCTGCGACACCAGCCACTCCAACGCCGCCTCGCGCGAGGCCGCATTGGCCGCCTTCAAGCTGCTGGCCAGTTCCGCCGGATAGTCCTTCAGGATCGCCGCCCAGTCGCTGGCCGTGCACAAGTACCGCGCGATGTGCGTGCGATCGGTCGACTCGCTGGCGACGGCCAGGGCGATCAGCGAGGCGACGGCCGAATTCTCGTCCAAATCCAGAAGATAAGGCCGCAGTTGAAATGCCGGGTCCCGGCGACTCGCGCCGTAATAGCTGGTGTACGGGTCGGCAGACAGCAACCAGCGCAAGACGATCAAGTCACTGAGCCAGGTGGCTACATGGGCATCGGACTCCAGGTGCGGTTGCTTGACCTCGGGAACTTGCCCGGCGATTTCGCCCAGTCGCCGATAGTAGCCGGGCGGCGCCTTGGCGACCTCGAACAGGCCGAACAGTTTCCTGCGGTCGACTCGATCCGTAACCCGCGTGGTGCCGTGCTGCTGCTTGAAGAACCGCTTGCGGTTCTTGTTCTGATAGGCGGCGGCGAGTTCCAGGATGCAGCTCGCGTCCTCGCCGTCGACCAGGTAATCGCGGACCCGGTCGCGCAATTTCCCGTCAATCTCTTCGTAAGCCCACAGCGATTCCGTGACCTTCGCACGAAATGCCTTCTGCTGTGTTTCCGTCAACGGTTCCTGCCCAGTTGCATCGTCCATACCGTTAAAACCTAGGCGTAGCGTGGGGGATCCAGCTGATTGAAGCATGCGACTGATCGGCGCGAAACACCGGCAACCCGGATTTTAGCGCCGAGTCAGAGGGATTGCCAGATGGCTCGCGCCCGACAGAAGCGTACCAGGTGGCCGAGGTGAAAGCCCGCGACCAGCTCATGAAATCCGACGCCCAATTCACCGCCCTGGTGGACGCGCGGGCGACGATCCAGCAGGCCATCGCCAAGGCCCGAAAGCGGACGCGGAGCAGAAGCGGCTGGCCAACGGCAAGTATCGGTTCGGTTGACAACACAAGTCAGTTGTCGACCTTCCTGTTGTTGGCGACTTGCTCCCAACCGGGCAGGGCATCCTCAGCGACATCTGATCGGAATGCATCCCAACCGGCGAAAACGCCGTCAACTTCATCCGTCGCCAGGATCTGCCTGGCGCGACCACAGTGGGAATCAGGCCAAGCCGTCGTGGGTGCTGGCGGAGCACTCTGGAACTCGGTAGGTTCGGGCTCGAGGCACAGCCGCGGCTGCCCGATCGCCGGCTCAGAGTGCACACGGTCGGACACAGGACTCGGCGATGGAACTGCTGCCGCCGGAAGCACGGCCAGGAGGGACCGGTGGAACGAACGCCAGCTGCGCGGCCCGAGCGCCGCGGCGAGGCTTGGAACCGCCTCCCCCTCTCCCGAGCCCCAGAGGTGGCTATTGATGTAGTTGACCACCATCAGCACGTCGTTTGGCGTGATGCGGTCGTCGCCATTGACGTCATAGAACGGAGGCGGAATCGCCGGCGCAGGTGGCGGAAGTGCATTGCCGGGGTGGCCGTTGATGTAGTTGATCACCGCCAGGGCATCTCCTGCGGATACCGGGCCGTCGCCACTGACATCGCAGGCATTCAGCGGATTCTGCCAGCCGCTCGACACCACGGTCAGGGTTCCGCTGACATGGTCGATCGTATAATTCGCGGCCGCCGCACCGCTGACGGTGATCTCGTACCTGCCCGCCTGACTGTTCGAAGTCGCCGTGGTGGTGAGCGTGGGCTGCGTCGTGAGACTGGCCGGGGAATCCCCCGCGACGAGGCCGCGGTAACTGGCTGTCAGCACGGGCACCGGCGTCCAATAGACCTTAGTCTTGTCGTCCGCGGTGATGGTCAACGGCCGGGGAGCGATGGAGAATGTCACGGGGACGCTTTCCGCCGCGGCGTAGCGGCTACTCCCCGGAAATGCGGCCACGGCGGTGTAAGTGCCCGCCGCCACGGGCGGGGCGGCCGAGGCGGTACCGCTGGCCGTTGGGCCGACGTAATACGTCACGCTCGGGCTAACGCCGTCCAGGCTGGCCGCGGGAACCCCGTCGCTTCCCGTCACCCAGGCGGTCGCCGCGAACGGAAGCCCGCTGTAAGTGCCGCCTGCCGCCGACACCGTGACGACGGGGATGGTGATGCCTCCCGATTCCTGCACGACCACGCGCAGGCCGTTGTCAATCCGCCGCACGCGTCCGGCGTCGAGGAAGAACAGGTTCCCCGCGGGGTCCAGGGACGCATGGCTCGGCGCCGACAGCTGGGCCGCGCCGGCGGAGCCGCCGTCTCCCGCGTATCCGGCCGTGCCGGCGCCGGCGACGGTTCTGATCACGCCGGTGGAGAGTTCGATTTCGCGAATGCGGCTCTTTCCGTCGCTGAGGTAGAGGCGTCCGGCTCCAACGGCCAGCCCCTGCGCCATCGCGGTACCGATCGTCGCCTCGTCGGCCGGCCCGCCGTCCCCGCCGAAGCCCGCGCCGGCATTGCCCGCCAGGGTGCTGATCATACCGGTGGGAAGATCGACCTGGCGGATCACGCCCCACCCGGCCACAAACAGATGGCCCGTACCGTCCACGGCGATCTCGACGCGTGGGTCACCACCGCTGCCCGCCATCGCCGCCGCGGTCGCGGGACCGCCGTCCCCTGTATAGCCATACAGGCCGCTGCCCGCCACCGTCGTGATCAGGCCCGTGGCGAGGTCGATCATGCGGACGCGATCGTTGTAGCCGGGGTTGACATAGCTCCATCCGGTGCGGAGGAAGAGATGTCCCGCTCCATCCACCGCCAGGCTCCCCACGTCCGACAATCGGGCGGCCAAGGCCGGGCCGCCGTCGCCGCTGTAGCCCTGGACGCCCGTGCCGGCGAAAGTCGCGATGACGCCCGTCGAGAGGTCGACCCGCCGAATGCGTGCGTTCTGCGCATCCGCGATGTAGAGATACCCGCCGTCGACGGCCAAGCCGGCAGCATGACTCAACTGCGCCGCCGTCGCCGGGCCGCCGTCGCCGCTGAAGCCCGAGACTCCTGTTCCCGCAATGGTCGTGATGACGCCGGTGGCGAGGTCCACCTGACGCACCCTGGAGCCATCGCCGACGAACAGGCGTCCGGAGGCATCGGTGGTAATCGCGCCAGCGTACGGCAGGGCCACGTCGACCGCCTGGCCGCCGTCGTCCGTCCCACCCCCAGCCACCGTCGTAATCACGTCCGCAACGAAATCGACCTGGCGCACGCGGCCATTGCCCGTGTCGGCGATCAGCAGGCGGCCGGAGGAAGTGACGGCCAGGCCCGTGGGGTAATTGAGCGCTGCCGCGGTGGCCGAACCGCCGTCGCCGCCCAAGCCCGCGGTTCCGTTCCCGGCGACCGTGGTGATGACCCCGGTCGCACGGCTGACCCGGCGGACCACACTGCTCCAGGAACTCGCCTCGGGGTCCATCGGGTCCATCAGCCCCTGATCGACGAAGAAGACGTTTCCGGCGGTGTCGGCCGCCAGTCCAGCCAAGGTGTCGATTCGGGCCGCCGTAGCTTGTCCGCCGTCCCCGGGGCTGTTGGAGCCGCCGCCAGCCACCGTGGTGATGGTGCCGGTGGCCAGGTCGACTTGGCGGACGCGGCCATTGCCGGTGTCGGCGACGAACAAGTGCCCCAAGCCGTCGAGCGCCAGCGTCCAAGGGGTGCTCAAGAAAGCTTCCGCCGCCGGGCCACCGTCGCCGCCATAGCCGGCCGAGCCGGTGCCCGCGAGGGTGCTGATCACGCCGGTGGCAAGATCCACCTGGCGAATCACGTGATTCGCACTGTCGGCGAGGAAGAGGAATCCCGCACTCACGGCGATCCCGCCGACCGTGGACAAGGCGGCCTGGATCGCTTGCCCGCCGTCGCCGCTGTAGCCGTCCGTCCCGTTGCCGGCGACGGTGGAAATCAAGCCGCTGGCCAGGTCAACCGCGCGGATGCGATGGTTGCCGGTGTCGGCGATGTACAGATGCCCCGCGTCATCGACCGCCACGGCGCTGGGCGAGTCGAGTTGGGCGGCGTTGGCCGGGCCGCCGTCGCCGCCGTACGCCTGGGTGCCGTTGCCGGCCGCCGCCGTGATGATGCCCGTGGCCAGGTTCACCTGGCGGATGCGGTTGCTGCCCGAGTTGACGATGAATACCTGCCCCAGCGCGTCGACGGCCACGGCGGACGGTTGCCCCAGCACCGCCTCGGTCGCCTGCCCGCCGTCGCCGGTGGAACTGTAGTAGCCGCCGTTGCCCGCCACGGTCGTGATCGTCGAACCGGCGTCGATCGTGGTCTGGGAAGCCTGAAATTCAGCCGTACCGGCATACCGGGCAGTCATGGTGTGCGAGCCCATGCCCAGGGCCGACGTGCGCAGCGTGGCGAGACCGTCCACAAGCGGAACGCTCCCCAGACTAGCGCCGCCGTCAAAGAACTCGACCGTGCCGGCCAACGAAGCAGTGGTGCAGGCAAGTGGCGTGACCGTGGCAGTCAACGTGACCGGCTGACCGAAGACCAGCGATCTGGCCGAGGCCGCCAACGCGAGATCCGTGGGCGTGCTGCCGGATGGGCGGATCGTCAGGCGGATGCCATTGACGATCTCCCGCACGCGGTTGTTGGAACTGTCGGCGATGAACAAGTTGCCGTCGCCGTCCAGGGCGATGCCGAGGGGACGGTTCAACAGCGCGGCGCCCGCCTGGCCACGGTCGCCGGCATAGCCGTCGGAGACCGTGCCTGCGATCGTCTGAACCAGACCTGTCGAGGCGTCGACGCGGCGGACCACGGGATTGTAGGCATAGGTGTAGGCGCCGATCCGGTGATCGACGAAATCGGCCAGGAACAGATTTCCGGCCTCGTCCACGGCGACGCCGCGAGGGTAATTCAACGTGGCCAGGACGGCCCGGCTGCCGTCGTTGTTGATGCCCGTGGGGCCGTTGCCGGAAACATCCTTGCCGTTGCCTGCCACTTTGGTGATCACTCCCGTGGCAAGGTCCACGCTCCGGATCCGCATGTTGTACGTGTCGGCGATGAACATGTGCCCGGACGTATCCAGCGCGAGGTACTCGGGAAGATAGAGCGCGGCTGCGGTGGCCGGTCCGCCGTCGCCGCCGTAGCCGTTGGTCCCGTTGCCTGCCAAGGTGCTGATGACGCCACTGGCCAGATCGACTTGTCGGATCCGGCTGTTCGAGGAATCGGCGATGAACAGTCGCCCGGCGGCATCAACGGCCACGTCCCAAGGGCTGTTGAGCTGTGCGGCGGCGGCGGGCCCTCCATCGCCGCCAAAGCCAGAAACCCCCGTGCCGGCCACAGTGGTGATGATTCCCGTCGCCAGGTCCACTCGACGGACGCGATGGTTGCCCGTATCCGCAATGTACAAGTGGCCGGCATTGTCCACGGCAACGCCGTGCGGGCTGGACAGGGCCGCCGCGTCGGCGGCCGCCCCGTCGCCGCCATCGCCCGCGATCCCGGCGCCCGCCACGGTCGTCATCAGGCCCGTGGCCAGATCGATCTCGCGGATCCGGTGATTCCCGGTGTCCGCGACGAAAACGTGCCCCGTCGCGTCGGCCGCGACGTCCTGCGGATTGGACAAGAGGCCGGCGGCCGCTGGCCCGCCATCGCCGCCGTACCCTGCGTTGCCGTTGCCCGCCAGGAGTGTGATTGTCGAACTGCGCCCGATCTGGAGGGTCGAGGCCAAGAAATTCGCGTCGCCGGAGTACGTGGCCGTGATCACGTGCGTCCCCACCGGCACCGTCGCCGTGTGGAGGACAGCCACCCCGCCGGAAACGGCAGCCGAGCCCAGCGCCGTCCGCGTTTGCATGTCGAAAAAGTCCACGGTCCCGGTGGGCGTGTCCAAGCTCGGCTCCAGCGCCGTGACGGTGGCCGTGAACGAAAGCGGTTGGCCAAAGACGAGCGGACTGGGCGGGTCGGCGGCGAGTTCGAGCGCCAGGCCTGTCCGGACGGGCTGAGTCGGGGCCGGCACCACGCGGACCCGTACGCCGCTGTCAATGCGGCGGATCACGTCGTTCAAATCGGCCAGGTAGAGGTTTCCGGCGGCGTCGAGCGCGATGCTGCTCGGGGAGTACAGTTGAGCGTTGCCGGCCGGGCCGCCGTCGCCGGTATAACCCGAGGTGGCAGCTCCCCAACCCGCAACATGTGCGCTCTCGTTGGTGGCCAGATTGAGTTCGTTGATCACGTTGTTCAACGAGTCGCTGACAAAGAGGTGTCCGGCGGCATCCGCGGCCAGGCCCGAGGGGCGAAGGGGATAAACCGTGGTAATGAGGCTGGTGGACAGATCGACTCGCCGGACGGGACCGGCCACTTCGCCGATGAACAGGTGCCCGGCGCCATCGGTCGCCAGGGCCACGGGCATAGTCAGCCGGGCCGAACCGGCCGGCCCGCCGTCGCCCGACGAGCCGGCCGTTCCGGTGCCGGCAAAAGTGCTGATGACGCCGCTCGTCAGATCGACCGCGCGGACCACGTTCTGGATGTAATCGGCGATGAACAACCGCCCGGCAGCCAAGACCAGGCTTTGGGGAAAGCCGATTTGAGCGGCCGTCGCGGAGCCGCCATCACCGCTGTAGCCGCTGGTCCCGTTGCCCGCCACGGTGGTAATCACGCCGGTGGCCAGGTCGATCCGGCGGACGCAATAGTTGTTGCGATCGGCGAAGTAGAGCTGCCCTGTCCCATCCAGTACGACACTGGCCGGGCTATCCAACTGGGCGTGCGCGGCATCTCCGCCGTCACCGCCGTAGCCCTTGGTCCCGTCACCGGCGATCGTCGTGATCACGCTGGTGGCGAGATCAACCTTGCGGATCCGCTGGTTGCCGGAATCGGTGAAGAACAAACTGCCGGCGTCGTCCACGGCCAGGCCGCCGGGCCAATAGAGCGCGGCGTCCGTGGCCTGTCCGCCGTCACCGCTGAAGCCACGGCTGGCGTTGCCGGCAATCGTGGTGATGATCGAGCCGCCGTCGGCGACGCTGGCCGCAGCCCCGAAGTGTTCGTCCCCGGAATACCTGGCAGTAATGTTGTGCGTGCCCATCGCCAAGGCCGATGTGAACAGCGTGGCGGAACCGCCCGACAGGCCGACGCTTCCCAGAGAGGTGTGAGTCGTCCAGTCATAGAAGTCAACCGTCCCGGTGGGCGCTGCTGTCCCTTGCTGCACCGCCGTGATGGTCGCCGTGATGGCCACGGACTGGCCACTCACCACGGCGTCCGCCGACGCGGTCACGGCCACGCGAGGCATTGGCTTGGCGATGCTGAAGGTCACGGGGGGACTCTGGCCAGCGGCGTAGTTGCCGCTCCCTGAGAAGGATGCCACCACGGTATAGGTGCCCACATCGACAGGCGGCGCAGTCGATCCGGAGCCGCCGGGGCTGGTGCCGACGTAATAGGTCAATCGCGGTCGCACGCCTTCCAGCTGAGACGACGGATAAGTATCGACGTTAGGCACGACGCCCGCGATCGTCGTTGTGGCCGCCAACGGCTTGCCGTTATAGACGCCGTTTCGCGAGACGGCCGTGACGGTGGGAGTCGCTTTGCCGATGGTGAAGATCACCGGGGCGCTGACCGCCGCCGCGTAGTTGGCGCTGCCGGCGAGCGAGGCGACCGCGGTATAGGTGCCCGCGGCAACCGGCGCAGTACTCGATCCCGTGCCACTGGGACTTGAGCCGGCATAGTAGGTATACGCGACGCTTGGATTCTGCGGCGGCGGGCCGGGGAACGTCAGCACCGCGCTGGCAGGGAACGAAGCCCCGTTATAGGTCCCGCCGGCGGCGCGAACCGTAATGCCGGGCGTCGCCTTGTCGATGGTGAACGTGAACGGCGGGCTGTCGGCCGCGGTATAGTTGGCGCTGCCTGCAAACGTCACCACCACCGTGTACGTACCCACGGCGGTCGGAGCCGCAACAAGTTTCGTGCCCGAGGTACCTGCGCCGGCGTAAAAGGTGTACAGGAATTCGACAACCTCCGGGCGAGCCGCCACGAAGTCCGCTTCGCCGGTGACCGGCGCCGGCTGACCGTTGTACGTTCCACCCGCCTGCGTGACCCTGACCGTGGGCGTGCTCTTGGCAATGGAGAAGGTCACCGGCTGGCCGTCGACGGCGACATAGTCGAGGCTGCCGGGGAAGGAAGCCGCCACCGTGTAGGTGCCCGCCTCCGCAGGCGGGTCGTGGGAACCGGGGCCTGTGACGCTGCTGCCGACGTAGTAGCTCACGGTCGGGAGCACACCCTCCAGGCTGGACGCAGGCAAGTCATCCACTCCGCTGACCACGCCGGTGAGCAATGCCGTCGCGCGGAAGGGCACGCCGTTGTAGGTCCCGCCGCTGGCCTGGAGCGTCAGCGTGGGCACTGCCTTGGCGATCACGAACGTCACAGGAGCTGACTGAACCGCCGCATAGTTGGCACTGCCTGCAAACGAAGCCACGACCGTATAGGTGCCGGGAGCGCTGGGAGGCACTGCAGATCCGCCGCCGGTCGCGGTCGGACCGACGAAGTAGGTTACGGTGGGGCTGACGCCTTCGAGGCTGGCCGCGGGTGTCGTATCCACGCCGGCGACGACACCCGCCACCAGAGCCGTGGCCACGAACGATTGGCCAGCGTAGACGCCGTCGGCACGCTGGACAGTCAGGCTCGGCGCGGCCTGGCTGACGGCGACCTCAACGCCTGACGCCAGACGCCGGATCCGATGATTGTCTGAGTCCCCGATGTACAGGCTTCCGGCGCCGTCCACCCAGACGCTTTGGGGACCATGCAGAGCCGCCGCGCCGGCGGGTCCGCCGTCACCCGCGTAACTCGCCGTTCCGTTCCCGGCGATGGTTGTGATAACGCCGGTCGCCAGATCCACCTGGCGAATCCGCTGGTTGCCCCAGTCGGCGATGTACAGCTGGCCCCGGCCATCCACCGCCACGCCCTGGGGATTCGAAATCATGGCCTCCGTCGCTGGCCCCCCGTCGCCGCCGTAGCCCGCCGTCCCGTTGCCCGCGACGGTCGTGATGACGCCTGTGGCAAGGTCGACCATGCGGATCCGCTGGGCGTTGACATCCGCGATGAACAGGTGGTCATTGGCGTCAACGGCGAGCCCGACCGGGCCCCGCATCCCGGCCTGCGTGGCCGGACCGCCATCGCCGCTGTAAATCCAGGTCCCGTTGCCCGCCACGGTGGTGATGATTCCGGTCGCCGGATCGACCATCCGCACACGGTTGTTGTTGTAGTCGGCGATGAAGACGCGCCCATCCCCGTCCACCGCGACTCCGTCCGGTTGATTGAGCTGGGCAGCCGTGGCCGGGCCCCCGTCGCCGCTGAACCCGGAGGTGCCGTTTCCCGCGACCGTCGTGATCACCCCGGTCGCCAGATCCACTCTGCGAACGCGGTCCTGGAAGTAGCCCGCGATGAACAGGTGCCCCGCGCCGTCCACGGCGACCGCGTTGGGATTGCCCAACTCGGCTTGCGTGGCGGGTCCGCCGTCGCCCACCAAGGGGCCGCCACCGGCTGCCCGGGTGATGACGCCGGTCGCCAGATCCAATTCGCGGATCACGTCGTTGTCCGGTTCGGCGATGAAGACCCGGCGGCCGCCCTCTCCGGCCAGACCCGCCGGCCGGTTCAGCGGGGCGGAGGTCGCAGCCCCGCCGTCCCCGTTGTAGCCACCGGCGGCGGTGGTAATCAGGCCCGTCGTCAAATCCACCCGACGCACCGCGTTATTGTCGATCTCGGCGATGAACAGCTGCCCCGCGGCATCCACGGCCAAGCCTAGCGGCGAATTCAATTGGGCCTCCGTCGCGGGCCCGCCGTCCCCGCTGTAGCCCAACGTGCCGTCACCGGCCACCGTGCTGATCCAGCCTGTAACGAGATCGACTTGCCGGACGACATTGTGGGCCAGGTCGGCCACCAGCAACCTGCCGGAGGCCCCGACGCTGATACAGCCGGGGGACAAGCTGGCGCTGAGGGCCGGCCCGCCATCGCCGTCGTAGCCCGCCGTGCCGTTCCCCGCAATCGTCGTGATCTGGCCGGCCGAGAGATCGACCTGGCGCACGCGGTTGTTGCCACCATCCCCAATGTACAAGTGCCCGGCGCCGTCAACAGCCACATCCAGCGAGCGGGAAAGCCGGGCTTCCGTAGCCGGGCCGGCGTCACCGCTGAAGCCTTCGCTGCCATTGCCGGCGACGGTGGTGATCAGGCCCGAGGCCAAATCGACCTGGCGCACGCGGTTGTTGCCACCATCCGCAATGTACAGGTGCCCGGTCGCGTCGATCGCCAGGCTTCCGGGATAGGAAATTTTGGCCGCCGTGGCCGGGCCGCCATCGCCGCCGTAACCCAGCGTTCCGTCGCCTGCGACGGTGGTGATCATGCCGGTGGCTAGGTCCACCTGCCGAACGCGAACGTTGAGCAGATCCGCGATGAAGAGGTGACCGGCATCGTCCACGGCCAGCCCCGAGGGGTAGTTCAACTCGGCAGCGACGGCGGGGCCGCCGTCCCCGCTGAAACCCAAGGTCCCTGTGCCGGCCACCGTCGTAATCACTCCGCTGGCCATGTCCACCTGACGGACCCGGCCATTGCGCGAGTCCGCGATGAACAGGTGCCCTGCATCGTCGACCGCCACATCGATGGGGTAGTTCAGCGACGCGTGTGTGGCCTGGACGCCGTCGCCGCTGTAACCCGCAGTGCCGTTGCCCGCGATGGTCATGATGGTCGTCCCCGGACCGATCGCGGTGGCCGAACTCATGAAGTCGGCGTCGCCGGAGTACGCGGCAACGATCGTGTGGTTCCCGACCGCCAACGGCAACACGTCCAGAGTGGCGATGCCGGCTGCGAGCGCCGCTGTTCCCAGGCTGGCTCCATTGGTCCAGTCGAAGAAGCTCACCGAGCCCGTGGGCGACCCGGCGTCTGGGCGATCAGCGGTCACGGTTGCCGATAAACTCACGGGCTGGCCGTAGACCGCTGAAGCCGGCGACGCGGTCAGCGCCGTAAGTGTCGGAATGGCTGACAGCGCAAGACGATCCTCCAGCACCTCGACTGCAAGAACACGCCGCCGTGGGGTACGTCGTTGTCGTGTTCGAGCAAGTTGACGGCAGGATGAGAAAGACCACCGGATCGCCATAGGTTCCTTTCTTCGCGGGCTACCAACGTAAACTCGGCATGGTTCCGTTGATTGTCCCGCTGAATCACGCCGACGTCAATGATTTCAAACGGAGACGGCTTCTCCGGCAGCAACGCTCACGACATGGCATCCTCGTGAGTCACTCCCGTTCGTTTAGCGCCCAGCCGGCAGTCGACGGCGGACTAGCGGGATGCGGCCAGCGGAAACGCCGTGCCACCGATGCTCCCAATCTCTCACCGATCCAGCAAAGCCAGCAGATGGTTTTCTAGCGGGGTGGTTCCTGATTTGGATTTCCAGCAGATTCAGCGAGGCCGGCAGATTGGGACCTCTGATTCCGATGCTCCTGACGTTCCGCAGGTCGTCGAACCAATATCTCCGGGATTTTGCCGTGGGGGAAGGAGCCAGTCAGCGGCCGTAGTCGGCGGGTGAGAGTCCCAGGAGTTTGATGATTTGGCGCTGGAGCGTGGTGAGTTCCGTGACCAAACACTGCGGTTGGCTGTCGCCGACGGTGAGCCAGTGTCGCTGAATTGGCTCGAAGAGCTCGATGACTCTGGCCGTCGTCGGTCGGGAACAGGGACGCCCCTCGGGGTAGAGTGGCAGAGCTTCGATGCCTTTGCGTGCCATGGCCTGACGCAGTTCCCGTTCGAGCAACGTCTGCACGAGCAACACGAAAAAGTAGATCGCCAGCAGTCCCTGAATCCGCCCCACGTCTTTCAAGTACACCGGGGCAACGGCGAAATCAGTCTTCAGTTGTGAAAACCGCTTCTCGATGATCGGCTGACGTTTGTAGGCTCGCAGGACCTCCTCGGCCGTCAACTGCTTATCGTTGGTCAGCAAGGGGAAGATCCCGTCCTCCCGTTCGGCGTTCGCGAAGCCGGCGGCATCCAGTTCCCACGTCAGATCGTAGCGTGGACGGACCTCTTTCTTGTACTGGGTGTGCTTGCTCGGACGGCCGGGCTGAGCCTGCCGATACTTGGCATCTTCTCCTTCCTCGATGCTGACTCGGACGAGGGACTCGACCTCGCAACTCGCCAACAGATCATCCACGGCCCGCTGCACCTTGCTGCGTTCGCGAAAACGAGTCCGGGGACTCGACAGTCGCTCCCGCAGTTCCGTCAACCCCGCCAGAGCCCGTTGAACTCGGCGGGCTCGCGTCTCTTGATCCAACTCGGCTTTTCGCGTGCTGCGATACCAGAGCAACCGATAGCCCCCGGAACTGAGCCACTCGTCGGCGCAGACGAACAGCCGATCGGTCACCTCACCCTGTTCGTTCGTTTTGTCGTACAAGGGTTCCCATCGTATCGTGGAGGGAGACTGCCGCAGCCGGGTCCGAAACTTCTCGTCCTCGCCATGCGTCCGCGGCATCACGGTCACGAAGCGTCCCTTGCGGGCGATGTGCCGGAGGTTGTCTTCGCTGGCCAGCTTGCAGTCCGCCACGTACAGGAAATCCGTGCTGCCCACCAACTGACACAGCAGATCCCACGTGGCGCAGTGCGTCGTGTCGTCGACCACGTTGCCGCTGTGGCTGGTGAAGTAGACCGGCACGCCCCCATCGCGGCTGACGGTCAGGGTGTACAGCAGTTGCTTCAGATCGGGCCGATGGTCCTTGCTATATCCCCAGGTGATGGCGTGCGTCGCCCGGCCCTGCCGGCTTCCTTCCTCGCTGGCCTCCTGATACACACCATAGAACGAGACCGTGGTGGAGTCATTGTGGAGCTCGTCCAGACTGACGCCAAACTCGGCGATCACATGACGCACGATGGCCAGGATCAACTCCGGCCCGCTACCCAGAAACAGCCGCGTCAAGCAACGTCCCAGACGATCGTCGTGAAGCAACGCCAGCTGCTCGTCCCAGAGATTGAACAGGTCCGGGGCAAACTGAGCGGCCCACGCGCCCACCGCATACACCGGCTCTCGCGACACCAGCACATTTCGGACAAGCACCAGCAGGGCCTGCGCCGTGGGGAACTGACAACGCGGATCATCCGCCGGCAGATACTCGCCCAAGAACTGCTCCAAGCGGATCCGCTCCAGGATCCGATTGACCAACGGCAACACGCCGACCTGATACGAACGCAACGTGAGTCCCGGAGCCTGAGCCTGCTGACCGGGCTCCCGCGGTTCCGGCGTGAGAACCTGAGGACAAGCCGAACTCCGACGCGCAGGGGAACGAGACTTCTTGCCTTCCGACATGACCAACCTCCTGAGACGACCAGCGGACAGAACTCCAACACGTCGCCACAGGATTGCGTTCGCGAACGACTTGGACAAGGGCCGAAATTTTTCGCGCGCGACTTAGGAAAAACGACTTTGACGTAAGTCGAGTCCGACTCGACTTACGTCGAGTGAATTTTACGTAACTTTTTTTCAGAATCTCCGCGCCACCTCGACGCCCCTTGTCGGACCCAGGATCTCGGCTACCATTCGCTCACTCGGCGGCACCTCGTGCCGTATCCGGTCGTCGTCCTGCTTGATCTCTCGGCTCCCCAAAACCCGCCGGAAATGCATGACGCGACCTGCGGAACGTAGGCCATATGGGAGGCGACTACTGGGATAAGTGGAACAAGGTCATGCGGCAAGCCGTACCCGAGCACCAGGTGAAAGAAGGCAGAGAAAAGGGCAGCTGGGACCCGCTTCGCGATCGCTGGGGTAACCACGGCGGTCGTCTGTATACCACTTGCCTGAGCTGCCTCATGCTTGAAGCCTACTACCGACACTTGCCGATCTACAAACCGACAGTGCCCACCCGCGAGAAAGAAAATGCGAGCCCCTGGTTCAATGGCAAAGGGAATTGGGGGAATACTCGATGATGACGCTGTCTGCAGCCTTGCGTTGGCGGGGGGAATCGCTCCGCTGAGACCCCCGGCTTTTGGTCGATCATCGAAGATAGAACAGCCGATCGTACCCTTCCGTGGCAACAGTCTTTTGCGGTAGAATTCGATGAGCATTTGAGTAGGCTGACTCCCAGAAAAGGCTGTTGATTCGCCGCGCTAAACTGCTCCGGTGAGTGGCTTGCTTGGCACGGCTTCGTTCACTCAGGATAGAGACGATCGTGATGGATGCAATGCGAACCCTGGCAGTCGCGTGGCTGCGATCACAAGACGGACTGTGCCGACTGGCGTCAATGGAACGAGATCTGGCTGAACAATTGCCGGTGGATTACCTGGACTCCATGCCTGAATCCAACTTGCCAGTATCTAGTAGAACAAGCCTCGACGAATCGGAGCGCAATGCCTTGGCTTGCGTCCTATGGGATCTGGTAGCCGAGCGGGCGATTACGCCCCTGCGAGGGGCTCGTGAATCGCTGCTTGCCGAGTTCCTCGTTCATCGCGACCGACTGCCGGACGATCCGCTCGACGCAACTGGACAGTCGGCGCCTCGTAGGCGATCTTGAACAATTCGCAGTCGAACAAGCAGGCTATTGTGCTGCTGCCGCGAAAGTCGTAGAACATGGCGTGCCCACAGGAAGGCGTTGAACGTCGCCGCAATGCCGTACTCGGATGGTGTCGGCGTTGGCAAGGCTGTGCGCGCTGACCCCGCAAACCTCGTACCGTTCTGTCATGTCGGGCCCCTTGTTAT
>CAIYOB010001288.1 GCA_903927685.1 uncultured Planctomycetaceae bacterium | reverse complement strand
TCGCAAGCGCCGGCGGTCCTCGGGGCTGAGGACGTCCAGCCCCTCCAGGACTTCGGGCGAGGTGCTCCCGTAGCGGGCGAAGCCAATCCAGCGGACCAATTGGATGTCACGCAAGCCGCCCAGCGAACGCTTGATATTGGGCATCAGCAAGAAGTTGGTTTCCCCGTACGCTTGCCGCTCCTCGCGGCGGGCGTCGTCGATGGCATGAATCAGGTTCCGCGAGTTGCGGGCGGCGGAGCGCCGCAGGCGTTCGAGGAATCGGGCGAAGAGCGGCTCGTGGCCGGCCAGAAATCGCGATTCCGCCAGCGAGGTGAACACCGTCGCGTCCGCCAGTGCCAATTGGCAGGCGTCCAGCGGCGTTCGCAGGCTGAATCCCAGCGTCAAGCCCGCATCGCAGATGTCCTGGGTCAGCCGCTGGGCCACGGGGCGGACGAGCGGCTCGCTGCCGGGATCCAAGAGCATCATCAAATCGACGTCCGAGAACGGGGCGACATCGCGGCGGCCATAGCCGCCGTGGGCGACCAGCGCCAAGTGCGACTCCCGCTCGCGGCCGCCCAGGTCGGCCCAGGCCGCTTCGTACAACTCCAGGCAGATGGCGTCCACCAGATCGGTCAAATAGGTGCTGACCTGAATCCCCGGCGCACCGCCGGCGTGCAGCGTTTTCAGCTTGTCGCGGCCCTTGCGAAGCTTGTCGCGGGCAGTCAGGACGGCGGGGCGAAGATTCGGACCTGGCATAACGGCTCGTGCGCCTCGATGATGCTTAGCGGAAAATGTAACCCTCTTCACCGTGCAGACTGATGTCCAGCCCGTGCGCCTCCTGCTCCTGATTGACGCGCAGCCCCACCACGGCGTCGACGATCCGCAGCAAGACCAGCGTGGCGACGGCCGCGAAGACGTAGGTGACCGCGACCGCGACCAGTTGCCCCACGAGGATCCGCGTCTGGCCTTCGATCAGGCCCAGAGGGTTTCCACCGTCGATGTTCCAGCAGGCGCGGGTGGCGAACACGCCCGTCAGGACGGCGCCCAGCGTGCCGCCTATGCCGTGCACGCCGAAGGCATCCAGCGAGTCGTCGTAGCCGAGTCGCTGCTTCAGCGTGGTACAGGCGAAATAGCACGCCCCGCCGGCGGCAAGGCCGAAGGCCACGGCCGAAATCGGACTCACGAATCCCGCGGCCGGCGTGATGCACACCAGGCCCGCGACCGTGCCGGTGCAAGTGCCCAGGATGCTCGGTTTGCCCCGGCGGTACCACTCGATCGCGGCCCACGTCACGGCCCCGGCCGCCGCGGAAAAATGCGTCGCGGCAAACACGCTGGAAGTCAGATCGTCGCAGGCCAGAGAACTGCCGGCGTTAAAGCCCAGCCAGCCCACCCAGAGCATCGCTCCGCCGATCGCTGTGTACGTCAGGTTGTGAGGCGGCATGGGCTCGCGTCCGTACCCCAGCCGCTTGCCGATCACCAGGGCCACCACCAGCGCAGAAACGCCCGAACTGATGTGCACGACCGTCCCGCCTGCAAAATCCAACGAGCCGCCAGCCAGCCCGTTGCCGACCTGTCCGGTCCGGACAAATGCCAACAGCCCGTCATCCCAAACCCAATGGCACAGCGGGCAATAGACGAAAGTCCCCCACAGCACCGCGAACAGCACCAACGCGCTGAACTTCATCCGCTCGGCGAACGCCCCGCAGATCAGGGCCGGCGTAAAGATGAAAAACATCCCCCGGAACAGCATGTGCGTCAGCCGGGGAATCGTGCCCTCCATGGGCGTCACCGGCCCGCCGGCTTGAGCGTCCCATGTTCGCACGACATCCCGCAGGAACAAGTAATCCAAATTGCCCAACCAGCGGCCGCTGCCGCCAAAGGCCAATGAATAGCCCCACGCCGCCCAGACCAGGGTCATCAGGGCCATCAAGAACAGGCACTGCATCATCACGCCGAGCACGTTCTTCTTCCGGACCAAACCGCTGTAGAACAGGGCCAAGCCGGGGGCGGTCATGAACAGGACCAGCATCGCAGCCGTGAGGATCCAGGCGTTATGAGCCGCTCCGGCGGCGGCGTCCGCTTTCTGCTCCAATTGCTCGAAGGCCGCGGCCGACAGGCCGGTCCCGTGGGACGAGGGTTCCGCGGCCCACGCGGCTGTGCCGGGGATCGCCAGGGCACAAACCGCCCACAGCAGCCAAAGGGTCGCAAAAGGTCGGACGTTCATGGACATTCCGGGCTGGAAAAACGACAACCATGTACGGTATTAACCTAGCGTGCTCAGGCAAGGAAGTAAAGCACTATCGTCTGGGGTAAAATTTTCCGAATCTGCGGAAGAGTAGTTGACGGCCAGCGGTCAACTGGTCGATACTCTTGAGCTAAAGCCGTTTTTATTTTCGGACTGGGCGCGGACGAAACGCGGTCGGTGTGGTGCCGATCCGCTGCAGGCGCACAGTTATCAGCATGAAAGGGCAACAGCAATCGACCGCATCCAGAATAGGGTCAACGAGCAGATTCGGGTGTCACCTGTGCGGGTCATCTCGGAAAACGGCGAGCAGTTGGGGATCGT
>CAIYOB010001287.1 GCA_903927685.1 uncultured Planctomycetaceae bacterium | reverse complement strand
GGAGTTATGGTAAGCTAGTGCTCCGTCAAGGCTAAATGTCGGGATGCCTGGAGTCGAGTGCAGCGCGCCCCAGTGGCGAGAACCGGGGGCTCGCCACTCGTCCCTCGCGGCTCGGCCCCGGGCACTCGAACCCCACCCATAAAACGAGCGGATTGCCATGCTGAGCGTCGTCATCCCGGTTTTCAACGAAGCGGAGAGCCTGGCCGAACTGCACGGCGAACTGGCCGACGTGGCTCGCCAGCAGCAGTACGATCTGGAACTGATCTTGGTCGACGACGGCTCGACCGACGAGTCCTGGTCCGAAATCGAGCGTTTGGCGGGCCAGGATCCTCGGGTCCAGGGGATTCGCTTTCGCCGCAATTTTGGCAAAGCGGCGGCGCTGCGCGCCGGATTTCAGGCGGCTCGCGGCGAATTCGTCTTCACGCTGGACGCCGACCTGCAGGACGATCCGCACGAATTGCCGCGGTTCCTGGAACAGATGGACACCGGGTTGGACGTCGTCAGCGGCTGGAAGCAGGTCCGCCACGATCCGTGGCACAAAGTCGGCCCGTCGCGAGTGTTCAACTGGCTGGTCGGCTGGCTGACCGGCGTGCGGCTGCACGACCACAACTGCGGGTTCAAATGCTACCGGCGCGAGATCTTTGACGAGATCCGGCTGTACGGCGAACTGCATCGCTTTGTGCCGGTGCTGGCCGCGGCGCGCGGCTGGCGGGTCGGCGAGATCCCCGTCCATCATCGGGCGCGGAAATTCGGGCATTCCAAATACGGTGTGCGGCGATTCATCAAGGGGTTCCTGGACCTGCTGACGGTGTATTTCCTGACCGGCTACAGCCAGCGGCCGCAGCACCTGCTGGGCACGGTGGGCCTGCTCAGTTTCCTGGCGGGCGGCTTGGGTGTGCTGCTGCTGACCAGCTGGTGGTTCGTCTCGCGGGTGGTGCCGGAACTGACACCCATGCATCTGCACGAGCGGGCGATCTTCTACTACTCGATGGCCGCCTTGTTGCTGGGCGCCCAGTTCATCAGCGTGGGATTCCTGGCCGAAATGCTGACGGCCTATCACACGGACAAGACGCCCTCGTACTCAATCCAGCAGCGGATCGGACCACGATGAACGAACTTCGACCGGACGCCTCTTCGATACTCCGCAGGTCCGTCTACGGGCTGCTGCTCGTGACATGCGTCGGCGCCATGACGGGCCGGATCTGGAGAGTCGAGTCGTCGCTGGGCAAGACCCCGTTGTTGAGCGCGAACGACCGCAGCCGCTGGGCGACCGTCCGCGCACTGGTCGATCACGGCACGTTCGCGCTGGACGAGGTCATCTTCCGCAATCGCGACCCGGCCAAGCGGGATCGGGAGTGGTATTCGATCGATATGGTCCGCCACAAAGGTCCCGACGGCGCGGAGCATTACTACTCGAGCAAGCCGCCGCTGCCGACGGTCATGATGGCCGGCGCGTATTGGTGCCTTCGGCAAGCGACCGGCGCGACGCTGGCCGAGCACCCGTTCTACGTCGTGCGGTGCCTGCTGCTGCTGGCCAACGTGCTGCCCTTGGCCGTGTACCTGTGGCTGCTGGTCCGGCTGGTCGAGCGTTACGGCCGCACGGATTGGGGCCGGCTGTTCATCGCGGCCAGCGCGGCGTACGGGACGTTCCTGACGACGTTCGCGGTGACCTTGAACAACCACGTCTGGGCGGCGGTCAGTGCGGCCGTCGCCCTGTACGCGACGCTGGCCATCTGGTGCCAAGGTCGGCGGGAGCTGCGTTACTTTGTGCTGGCCGGGCTGTGCTCCGCCTTTGCCGTGGTGAACGAGCTGCCCGCCTTGTCTCTGGCGGCGCTGTTGGCCGCGGCCCTGCTGTTTCGGGCTCCGCGGCTGTGCCTGCTGGGGTTCGCCCCCGCGGCAGCCGTCGTGGCGGCTGCCTTTCTGGGCACGAATGTCTGGGCCCACGGCCACTGGCTGCCGCCCTACGCGCACCGCGGCGACGGCCCGCGCCTGGCTGTCGCCCAAGGCGACTATCGGACGGCGGTTCAGGCCGGCCAAATCCCGCCGGCCTTGGCCGAACAACTCGCCCAAGCAGGCGTGTCCCTGTCGCCGGCGACCTCGTTACAGCCGCGGCTGTCCGGACAGGGCTGGATGATCTGGGACCCCGACGGGCAGGATCGCCTGGCCGTGGCGGCGGATGAGCGAGCCGTCCAGGCGTTCGCCTGGAACCAATGGTACGAGTACGAGAACAGCTATTGGCTGGACGACCGTAAGACGGGCGTCGACCGAGGCGAACCGTCGCGCGCGGCTTACGCGTTCCATGTCCTGCTGGGCCACCATGGCGTTTTCTCCCTGACGCCGATCTGGCTGCTGAGCCTCGTGGGCGCCGGGCTGTGGTTGCGGCACGGCACGGGCGGCCTGCGCAGCGTGACCGCCGGGATCGTCCTGGTGACGGCGGTCTGCCTGGCGTTCTATCTCGCGCGGCCCCTGGTCGACCGCAACTACGGCGGCGTCTGCTGCGGGTTCCGTTGGATGTTCTGGTTCGCGCCGCTGTGGCTGCTGGTCATGATCCCGGCGGCCGACGCGGTCGCGCCGCGGCGCAACTGGCGCTACGTCGCCTTGGGGTTGCTGCTGATCAGCGCCATGTCCGCGGCGTATGCGTCGCTGAACCCCTGGGCGCATCCCTGGCTGTACGAATACTGGAGTTTCTTGGGCTGGATCGAGTGAGCAGTCAAGTCCGCGGCAGATTCTGGTTCTGGTTCGGGCTGTTCGTCTTGGCGAGCGTCATTCGCGGCGGCTGGCTGGCCGCCTGCGCCGGGGCGCTGCACAGCGATCCGGACACCTACCGGCAACTGGCCCGGAATCTGTTGGCGGAGGGCACATTCGGCTATCGCGTCAGCGACTCGGAACCAGGGACGCAACGCATTCAGCCGACGGCCTACCGTCCCCCGTTGTATCCGCTGACCCTCGCGGCTGTCGGTTGGACCGACGGCGTCGGTTCGACCAGTATCGCGCTCCTGCACGGGGCGCTGGGCGTGGCCACCGTTCTGCTGGTCTACTGCTTGTCTCAGGACTGGAGCTTGGGACGCTGGGGGCTGCTGGCTGCGCTGCTGGTCGCCTGTGACCCCATTCTGTTGAACCAGTCGGCGCTGGTCATGACGGAGACCTTGGCCAGTTCGCTGGCGGTGCTCGCATTGTGGTGCCTGACGCGGACGGCGACCGCCGATTCCGGCGGGAACTCACGCCTCGGACCGTCCGTCCCGCCCCGAGTCGCGGCTCCCGCAGCGTCCGTCATCGCCTCGGGAGCGGCGGTGGCCCTGGCCGCCTTGGTCCGCCCCACGTTTCTGGTCTGGGCCGCCGCGATTGCGGTCGCGTGGCTGGCGTCACCCGGGGGATTGTCTCGTCGGCAGCTCGGTCGGATCGGCCTGTTCGCCTTGTCAGCCGGTGCGGTCCTCTTGCCCTGGGGCGTGCGAAACGCCCGCGTCCTGGACCGCTTCCTGGTCACCACGACGCACGGCGGATACACGTTGTGGTTGGGCAACAACCCGGAATTCTACCGCTTCCTGAAGCAGGCCGACCGGGGCGACGTCTGGGATTCCCGGCAGCTGGATGAGCAGTATTTGCAGATCCGCCAGGCGTACGGGAATGATGAATTCCAGGCGGATCGCTGGGCCTATGAGCAAGCTCGGGCCGCCATCTCGCGAGACCCGGCGAGTTTTCTGCGGGCCTGCGTGTTTCGCATCGGCAGCCTGTGGGGCGTGGTGCCGCATCAAGTCGATTCCGCCGAGTCGGCGGTCCGGCGGTCGGGCCGAGTTGCCGTCGGCGTCTGGTATACCGCCGTCTTGGGGCTGGCCTGCGTCGGCCTCGGGGCCCTGGGGCGGCGACTGCTGCAGCCACCGTGGCTGTGGGGCTTGTTGCTGTGCCTGGCGTTCACGGCGATGCACAGCGTCTACTGGAGCAATCTGCGAATGCGAGCGCCGCTGATGCCCGTCGTCTGCCTGGCCGCAGCGGCGGGCGTCAGGCGGCTGGCAGGCCTTCGCTTCTTACCCGGTGGTTCGGCTTCGAGCACTCGGATCGAGTAGCTCTACGGCGCGACGCCGGGGCAACGAGTTCGTTCCGCGGGATGATCACTGGTCGGATCGAGCCATTCTCACATCGCCCTGGAACTCGGCGAACGCCGGCTCTGCGAGCAGCCCGCGGGCCAGCGCCGCGTAGCCGTCGGCAGTGGGATGGCTGGCGTCGGCGTAGTGCTCGCTGGCCAACGCGGGCGGAACGTAGTGCGGCACTCCCTGTTCGGTCAGCCACCGATCGACGCCCCGTTTGAGTTCGTCATAGCCCTGCCGCCCGGCAGCCGTCAGCATGTGCTCGTTGAACGGGCCGACCAAGACGAACACGCGGTTGCCGCGTTCGCTCAGCCGCCGGAGCGTCTCGCGAAAGAACCGCCATTGCAGCGAATCGTCCAGCGTGACCCAACCGGGCGTCAAGGGCTGGATCTGCTTGTCCGACCACGGTCGAGCGTCGGGCGGCGGCAGCGGCGGTTCGTCCGGCGACGGCAGGCCCGCCCGCAGCGCGGCCAGCGGGTTGTCGTAGGGATGCTCAAACGTCCACGCCGCCAGGTCCGTACTGTCGAAATACGCGATCCGCACGTGATCGGCCCAACTCAAGAACGGCAGACGGCGGCTGACGGCCGCGCCGATCCGGTGTGACAGCGACGCCCGGTAGCAGCCGATCCACGGCTGGAACTGGGGAACCAGATCCGGGTGATTGAACGAGAACTCCTTGTCCGCCGACAAGTCGTGCCGCGGGGAACTGGTCCACAACAAGTTGCAGTTGACGACCACGTGCCGTCCCTGGATGGCGGAGCCGTAGGATTCGACCAGACCGGCCAGGGCGACCGGGTGAATCCCATCGAGCCCCAGGTTCCGGAATCGGTCGCCGCCCACTTGCTCGTTCAAATGGTGCGTCAACGTCCCGTCCGTCGAGACATAGTGTCCCCAGATCACCGAGTCGCCGATGAACAGCGTCTGATCGCCGCCGGCGGTCGCCGCCCGGCAGGCCCGCGCGTACTGCCAGTAGTCGTTACCCAGGCGGTACGGAATGCGGTAGCGCGGCCCCATGGGCAACGGCTCGAGCCGCTCCCAGGCTTGGGGAATCACGTAGAACAGGGTTGCCACCAGCAGCAATGCGACGGCGCATTGCCGCGGCGTCAGCCGCATCTCGGCGGCCGCCCGCGATTCGTCCGGGCCGAGCGGTGCGGCGGGCCTGGAGTGAGCGTTGGAAACGTCGCGTGCCATGTTCGTCGGATCCCCTGCGGCTGAGCCCATTCGGGTGCATCTCAAAACTGGAAATAAATGAACGCCTGGTCGCTCGAAGTGACCACGGCGGCCAGGTACACGATCATGCCGACGAGCAGGGCGACCCGCACCGCCGGCCGCGTCAGCACTTCACTCAATCGCGACTCCCACAGGTACTGGTAGACCCAGATCGACACGACCAATGCCGCCAACAGCAGCGGCAACGCCGGGTCAGCCAGCTCGCAGGACGCGATTCGCCGCAGGATCAGCCACGCGTCGCCGACGCTGTGCGCCCGGAAGAACACCCAGGCAAAACACACGATGACGAACGTGACAACCTGCTTGGCCAGCCGCGGTACGCGCTGTTCGTAAAACGCCGTCTGCTCCAGGGCCCGGGTCAGCGCGCGTCCGACCGCGTGGATCGCCCCCCACACAATGAACGTCCACATGGCCCCATGCCACAGGCCGGAGATCAACATGGTCAGAACCATGTTGCGGTACGTGTGGAACTCGCCGCCTCGATTGCCTCCCAGCGGGACATACACGTAGTCCTTGAACCACGTGGACAGACTGATGTGCCAGCGCCGCCAGAAGTCGCCCAGTCCCGTGGCGAGGTACGGATGATAAAAATTCAGCATCAGGCGAATGCCCATCAGGCGGCCGATGCCACGCGCCATATCGGTGTAGCCGCTGAAGTCGAAATAGATCTGCCAGGCAAACGCCATCGTGGCCAGGACCAAGGCCGGCGCCTGGTAATCGCCCGGCGAGGCGTAGATCGGATCGACGTACCGAGCCAGGTAGTCGGCCAGGGCGATCTTCTTGAACAGCCCGACGAAGAACAGGAAGACGCCGTCCGACACGTCATCGCGCGTGATCCGCGGCGTGCCGTACAACTGGGGCAGCAGGTTCGAGGCCCGCTCGATCGGCCCGGCCACCAGCTGCGGAAACAGCGACACAAAGGTCGCATACCGCACATAATTGGGCTCAAACTGCACGTCGCCGCGATAGTAGTCGATCGTGTAGCTCATCGACTGGAAGACGAAGAACGAGATGCCCACGGGCAACAGGTAATCGAACTCCGGCACGGCCGGTTCGAACCCCAGGGCGTACAGCAGGCCGTTGACGGCTTGGCTGAGGAACCGCACCTGCGGATTCGCCAACGCCAGCGGCAGGCCCAGCCAGCCTGCCAGCGCGTTGACATTGTCGACGACGAATTGGCCGTACTTGAAAAAGCCCAGCAGCCCCAGGTTGTTGACCAGGCTCAGGGCCAGCCACGGCTTCTTCCACCGCGTGTTGGCCATCCCGACGACCGCCAGATAGTCCACCGTCGTCGACCACACGATCAACACCAGGTAGATCGGATTCCACCAGCCGTAAAACAGGTACGAGGCGGCGAGCAGCCAGGGCAGCTTGAGCCGCGTCCCCTTGACCAGCAGGTAGACCGGGTAGAAGACGGCGAAAAAGACCAGAAAAGTCCAGGTGTGAAACAGCATAAAGCGCCGCGGGCGTTAAGGTCCGAATCCGAAACGAGCTGGTTCCAACAGGGTCCGCACGACCGCGCACGGCACGTTCGGCGCCGGTCTCCTGACCACGTTCGGCGCCGGTCTCCCGACCACGTTCGGCGCCGGTCTCCCGACCACGTTCGGCGCCGGTCTCCTGACCGCGCCGAAACCGCCG
>CAIYOB010001286.1 GCA_903927685.1 uncultured Planctomycetaceae bacterium | reverse complement strand
CCAGTTGGTTGACCGCGACCTCCAACCCGGTGATTCCCGCCTGGGCGCGGATCGTCAGCCGGTCGGTCACCAGGTCCACGTCGGCGTCGGCGCCCAACTCGCGGACTTCGCCGCCGGAGGTCAGCACCACGTCGCCCAACGAGGTGACGCCTGCTTCGCCTCCCCGTTGCGGCGCCGGAACATCGGCCGGATTCGTGAAGTACACCCCGGCCCGGACGGAGCCGACCGTGATGTCGCCGCCGGCCGTGACCGTCAGATCGTTGTCATCGTGGTTGGTCTGGAGCGTGACGCCGTCCAGGTTCACGTTGCCGCGGATGTGAGTAATCGTCAGCGCTCCGTCGCGGACGGCGGTGTTCGAGACCGTCAAGGGACGCGTGCCCTGTTGGGTGATGCTCACGTCCCCGGCGACGCGGCTGCGGATGCTGATGCCGTAGACGTTGGTGTCCAGCGCCACGGCGTCCTGCGAGTCGATGGTCAGCCAGCGGGCCGTGACGACGCCCGGCGCGCGGTGCACGCTGCCCTGGACGATGAAACTCAGGTCGCCCGCCCCGCTGATCGAGACGTTGCCGACGGTCAAGTCGGACGGCGCATCGCCGACCGGATAGGTCCGCAAGGTGATGTCATTATCCGCGGTGACGCCCAGTGTCGCCACGTCCAACGCCGCGATCGGACCGATCGCAGCGACCGTGATGCTGCCGTCGGCCGCCTGGACGTTCGTCAGAGTCACGGCTTGCTGGCTGGTCAAGGCGATGTCGCCCGTGCCGGTCAGTTCGAGGTCGACGGAGCCCCCGGCGATGCTGCCCGCAAAGCCAGTCGCGGCCCGCACGATCAGTTCCGGCGCGGTGATCAGACCTTGGGAATGGGTCACCGAACCGGACAGCGCCGTCAGTTCAACGCGGTCCTCGGCAGCCAGGGCCGACTGGTTCAGGACAAGACTGCCGGACAGGCGGCCGGCCGTCAGACGAACGTCGGCCCCGCTCCGGGTAGCCTGAAGATCGGCGTACGCTCCACCGCTCACGCTCCCCGCGTGAGCCGCAGCTTGCCCGGCTGACGCTTCGACCAGCATGCCAGCGGTCAGCCGGCCGTTCAAGGCGACATCGCCCCCGGCGCCGAGCTGGATGTTCTCGGACGACGTGATCGCTCCGTTGATGTTCAGGTCGGTGCCGGCCGTCAGCCGAACCAAGCCGGCGGTTCCGGCCGAGGCGAGGACGGTCAGCACCCCGGTGTCGCCCACCGTCAGGGTTGTGCCGGCCGTGATCAGCACTTGCTGGCTGGCTCGCAGTTCGGCCTCGGCGGCCAGGGTCAGCGGATTGCTGGCGTCTGTCGGCGCCACGCCATCCACCATCACACTCGCCCCGGCCACGATCTGCACATCGCCACCCAGGGCCTGGGCGGCGGCCCGGATCGTCACGTGCTGGCCGGCCTGAATATCGATGCCTCCCCCCGCTATCAGCGAGTCGCCGGCGAAGATGCCGTAGGGCAGCATCGTTCCCGTCGCGGCCGAGCGGCTGCTGATTAGCACGCTCTGCGACTCCGTCACGGACGCCGCACTCCACAGCGTGATGCTCCGGTTCTGCACGACCTTCGTCTGCACGTCGTGTGTTTCGTAACGCGGCCTCTTCCCGTAGAGCTCTTCGGAAGTGCTCGTCCAGCCGTACGACAAGGTCAAACGCTTGTCCGAAATGGAGTGCCAGATCGAAGTCCAGTCGTAGGTGTAGTCAGAAAAGGTCTCGTCGATGTAATGGTTGTGATACCACCCCGGGCTCGAATCCACCCGAAATTGGATATCGGCGGAACCGGGGTTGGCGAAGGCGTAGTCCGAGCTCCCGCTTTCCGGCACCGCATACCAGCCGCTGGCATCCAAGTAAACATCGTCATCATCGCTCAAGACCCACTCACCATCGCCATCGTCTTCGCGAATCATCCCCCGCAAGTAGATCTGATCCTCATGCGTCAACACCCCTTCCCAGATCAATCGGTTGAAGTCGTACCATCCATTATCGCCGCCGCCGCCCCAGCCGTGTTGGCTAAAACCTGTGTTGCCGGAGACCCCCGCCCAAACCAGCGCCCATTCCTCCTCTGAATCGCCTTCCGAGTCAATGTTGATGTAAGCTTTGGTCCACCAGATATCGATGTCGAACTTCTTGTCCTCGGCCGTCCCCACGCGCTCGGAATGGGTGCCATGCAACGCTTCCGCGGCGACGCTGGCCGTGTCGGCTCGGTAGCCCGCCGGCACGAGCACATACCGGCCCGTGGAAAAGGCGCCCGGAACCGCCGCGGCTGCCCCCGTAGGGTTGTCGTACACATTGGCTTCGGTAGTCGTGGATTGCCAACTCCAGGTGGGGGCCCGAGAACTTGTTACGATGCTGCCCCCCGTCCGCCCATCCTGGATGGAATACCACCGCTGGCCGGAACGGTCGTAGGATACGGCCCAGCGGGCATCGCTGTCGTCGTAATCGGACTCGCGATAGTAGTCGCCTGAGTACGCCTGATGGTCGGACTTGTCTTGGGTGTACAGCACCTGGGCCTGATCGCGGTAGTCGCCGACATCCTCATACGAGACCGCCGGCGTCCCGCGGCTCTCCACACGCAGCACGTCCTCATTGGCGCCCATCGGCAGGCGGATGTACTTGTCGCTCCACCCGGCCACGTCGACGTAGTAGATGGCGGACGCATTTCCGGCCCAGGTCGGGACCCAGGTATGTTCCGACGGAACCCCATCAATCACTTGATGCGTGACGGGATTCGAGTAGCTGAAGTTGTACAGCGGCATGTAGCCGAGGGTCTTGAGGACCGCCCAACGCTGGTCGTCCGACAGTTGGTTGAATGTTCGGTAGGCGGCCCGCCGATAGTCGGACGACGGCAGGTCCTGGATGCCGTACGCCGACCAGTCGATGACGGGAATGCTGAGCTTGGTATGGGGGAAGTCCGAGGCGTTGTAGTAGTCGATTCCTTCGATGAACCACTCGCGGAGCTTGACATTCTCCGCGGCCCGCGGGTTGTAGTAGCCGTCCTGGTTCAGCGTCACGTCCATGGTGTGGTACGAATTGCCGATCTGCACCTCTTCCATCCCGACTTGTTCGGTGACGGTCGTCGTGACCCAGGAAACCTCGGGCACCTGGATCGTGCCGACCGCCACCTGCGTGAAGCCAGTGACTACGTCCATCGACGAGGATGACGTTGTCACGACGGGCCGCGGAGCGGCCTTGAGACCGGCTCCCAACGCCGCCGACGCCTGGGCCGTGACGTCCGTGCCTGAGCGGACGCGGAGATCGCCAGCCGCGTCCAAAACGCCGTTGTTCAGGATCTGCACCATGCCGCCCGTCAGTTCGCTGGACGCCAGACTGCCCGACGTCAGCTTGGTCCGTGTCCACGCCAGATTCACCCCTGCGTTGACTTCGATCGATCCAGCCGAGTTCACATTCCCCGTGACTGACACGCCGCTTGCGCCATTGAGCAGCACTCGGCTGCCATCTGCTGCGGTGGAGATGACTCCGTCGACGCGGACCGTGGAAGCCAAGAGATGCACCAGGGCCGGAGCCTGAATCTGCCCGGCAGGCAGGCCGCCCCCCGCCGCCGACACCACAATCGTGTCTGTCGCTTGCAGCAGCACCGAGCCGCCGCCGAGGTACGCCTGCACCAGCCCGCCCAGGACATTCACGGTCGCGCCTGCCAACTGGATGCTGTGGCGAGCCGACACCCGACCGAGCACGGAAACGGCGCCGCTGGTCGAATCGGCCGTAAGTGTAGCGACCTGCGCGACCAGCGTCCCAGCAACCGTGTCCAAGTCGCCCAGGACGCCCGAGACAACGATGTCGTCGGTGGCCGTGATGGCCAATGACCCGCCGCCGGCAGTCGTCACGACGCCTCCCGAGATCCGTTGGTCGTCGGCATCCAGGACCAGCGGCTGCACGATCACGCCGGCTCCGGATGGATCCTCGCCAGCGTTCAAGGTGACCAACGTGTGGGCCCGCAGCAACCCGTCGATCGTCAACAACTTCGCGGTCGTCGCCGTGATCGTGGCGCCCATGTTCAAAGCCTCGACCAGCCCCGCAAAATGCAAACCGCCGCCGCCGGTCACAACGATCGGGGCTGCCGTCGCCGACGTCAGAGATCCACCGCCGGTCGCGTCCGCCCGGATCGTGCTCAGGCCGTTCATCGTCAGCTCGTCACCCGCGTGGATGATCACTTGTCCCGTGGCCTGCAGCGTCCCGCCGCGCGGGACATCGGAACCCGAATCGCCGACTCCCAGCCCGCCCAGCGTCACATCGCCGGAGGTGTCGATGGTCAGCAACCCGTTGTACCCGGTCCAACTCGTGCCGCCCTGACTGCCCACGCTGGCCCCGGCCAGGAGCGAGCCGACGACGGTCAGGTGGTCGGCGTCGAGGTCAAGTTGGCTCGCATTGTCGCTGGTCATCAGCGTGGAGCCGGAGCTGATCATCACCGTGCCGCCAGCCTGGACCGAGAGCGACTCCCTGGCCCGCAGCAGCGCCCCGGCCATGTACCGCTGGCCGTCAGGCAGGAGGAGATGGTTCGCCGCCACCAGCACCTGCCCCAGACGGATGTCGCCGGCGGATTCGAGCGTCAACCGCTCCCCAGCGGTCGCGACTTCCAGTTCGGTGTCGTACGCCAGGATCTGTTCCGCCGCGACGCGGAGTGATCCGGCCAAGCTGAAATCGCCGCGCAGGATGGCCGTTCCGTCGATATCGATCTCCACTTCGTAGTCGCCCACCGTCGGCGAGGCCATACAACTGGTGACCACGCCCGCGATCTCCACGTTGTGGCCGATGAATCGGAGCGTGCCGCCCGTGGCGACTTGCCCCGACTCCTTCTCGACCCTCAGGTTCCCGCTGGTTGAGGCCAGAATGATGCCGCTCAGGTCCACGCTGCCCGGCCCGACCAGGCTGTTAATCGAGACATCGTTCAGACCCGTGATCAGGATCCGTCCGCCGCCGCCCAGCGACGTCATCGTGCTGGTGCCGAAGGTCTGGACGCTGATCGTGCCGGGGGCTGCGAGGCTCCCGGCATGAATAAGAATATCTCGCTGGGCCTCGATGTTGCCCCGCAAAACCAGCGAAACGGCCGAGTTGAGCACGACATCCGAACCGGGCCCGCGCGCCAGCACGTCGCCCCGGATGACACCGTTGGCGCCGGGATTCAACGTGATCGAAGCGTTGACGGTTTCCAGCCGCCCGGTGGCATCCAGGTCGAGATCCAGGCCGTCCGAGGAGCGGCCGCTGTATAAGTTGATCCCCGCGTAGGCCAGGACCTTGGCCGCAATGTACAACTTGCCGTTCGGTCCCGCCGGAGCACCGATGCTGACCGTCGAACCGAGCTGCGGCGCATACAACGTGTAAGGCAGCGAAGAAGCCAAGTCGCTGGCAGATAACGCAGTGAAGCCCAGCAGACCCGCGTTCTGGCTGGTATCGTCGAGCCGGAACCGATACGGACTGGTGATCAGCAGCTCCGAATCGCGGAGCTTGATCTTGAAATCAGGCTCCGCCGGAGCGGATGTGTACGCCGACCCCACCAGATGGTCCGGGTTGTAGGACTGGGTCACGGTCCAGGCGGCGGATTCGAACGCGGCCTGCAAATCCGCCATCAGGTCCTCAATGCCGTCGTTGTCCGCGGACTGGGCGGGCGTGATGGTGATCGAGGCGGTGAGTTCGAAATCGACCTTGTCGAGCCAGACGTTGAGGGTCACGTCACTGATGAGCTTGCCGTCGGAGGTGGGAATAAACGTGTCGGCTTTGATCTCCTGCGTATATGCCGGCGCTAACAGCGAGACCGGTCCCGGCGCGTTCAGGTTGATCTGGCTGTTGGGCCGCCAGGTGCTCATCTGTACCGAGCCGTAGAGCACGATTCCGTTCCCGGAGTACGGCACGCCGTCCTCGACGGGATCCAGCCCGCCGACCAGATCGATGCTCTTGCCGGCCTGCAGGTCCAGGCCCACTCGGATCTGGTGGTCGGCCAGGATCCGCAGCGTCGAATCGCCGGTGTAGGTGGTCAGGGTGCGGCCCAGGTATTCGCCGCTGGCGTCGTACACGCGCTGGATGAGGCCGCCCGCCAGCAACGCGCCCTGGATGTCCGCATCGCCAGTCGAATCGACCAGGATCGAAGCCGCGGGGTTCACCGCCATGATCTCGCTGGCCGCGCTGACGTACACGCCGATGCCCGCCGGATTTACCCCGCCCACGATCTCGATCCGTTGAGTGGTTCGCAGATACCCGCCGGTCTCGACGGTGTCGCCTTGCCTGTTCTCCGTCCAGCCGCCGATCCACGCCTGGCCGCCCGCCTCGACGCGCACCATCGAGTCCTCGGCCGACCACTCGAACGTCTCGCCGATCCGCGCGCCATCCGGATTGAACTGCTGGAACATCGTGCCGCCCGACAGCAGGTTGCCCATGATCTGGATGTCGTCCGCGCCCCTCAGTTGGACCAGCCCTCCGCTGGCGTCCGACGTCAAGCCGGCCGCGGTCAATCCGCCGGCCGTCGTGACCAACAAGCTCAGCCGGCCGTCGTCCGCGCCGGCGACGCCGCCCTGAACCGCGACCGACTTGGCCGCCAGGATGCCCGTATCGACGTACACCTGTTGTCCCGCGCTGACCGTGACGGTCGAGTCCGGTCCCGCCCAGGTGACGCCTTCCTGGCCGATGCTGCCGCCCGCGACAATCGCCCCCAGCACGTCGACATCCTGGCTACCGCGGATCGTGATGTTCGTGCCGGAGCCGGAAGTGACCACGCTCGACGTGGGGTGGACATAGACACTCGTTCCGTAGCGGTCGGCGCCCCCGAGGTCCGCGCCGTCCCAGTCGACGCCCCCGAAAACCGTCAGGTCGCCAGCGACCCGGGCCGCGCCTTCCCAATAGACCCACTGGTCCGACTGCAAGATCAGATTTCCCCGGGCACCCAGAACGTGGATGCTTCCCCGCACGATCAGATCGTCCGGCGTGGTCAGGGTCAGATCCGTGTCGTCCTGCAACACGGTCAGCGTTCCAGTCAACAGGAAACTGAACCCGCGCTGGCCGATCAGGTAGTGCGGCTCCTGAATCTGCACCTTGTCGACCACGCCGTCTCCCTCGGCGTCGAACAAGTACACGACATAGCGGTGGGCCTCGCCATCGTCGACCAGCCACCGCCGGCCCTCCGCTAGGGTCGTGACAGTGACCGTGACGCCCAACGCCAGATTGTGCGTCGCGAGGACCACCCGCAGTCCCTCTGGCAGCTTGAGCGCGGCCAGGTCGGCGGCGTAGGCGTCCGCCGGTTCCGTCTCGGCCAGGACCGCGCCCGGCAGCGTGTCGAAGTAATCGACGCGGTCAGAGCCTCGTTGACCCGCAGTCAGCGTCATCGCGCCACTCGATGTCGCGCTGCCGCCCACCCACAGTTCGCCGGGCGACGTCAGGTTGAGGGTCGCGTTCCGCCCAATCAACACCGGCACCGGAGTGGCGTCCAGCAGATCGAAACGGACGCCAGCCAGTACGGCGCTACCCGGCTCGCACCACAGGTACGTGCCCACCGCGATACCCACGCGACTGTCGGCGCCCGGCGTCGAAATCACTCCGCCTTCCAAGTTCTGGAACGAGGTCGCCGCATCGATCTGAACCCGGGAGCCGGCGCCCTGGGCCTGGATCGTGGAGGCCTGCTTGATCGAGTTCACCGTGTCGATGTCGATCAGACCGCCGGCGGCCAACGTCTCCACGATCGAGCCGGTATCGGTGCGCAGGCTGTTCGGGCCGTCGGCATACGTGCTCAGGGCGTCCACCCCTGTGGTACCCCAGACATCGATTCGCACCAACTCGTCGGCACGCACCCAGCCGCTGATCAGGGCCTGTTCCTGAGTCTCCAGCAACACGGCCTGGCCGTACAGGCCCGAGTCGGGCACGCCCATGGGAACGTGCAAGTTCATGGCCTGGACTTCCAACAGCCGGCTCTGCAGTTCCAGTCCCGCGCCGAGGACGCGCACATCGCCCACCACGTTGATCCGGTCGGCCGTCAACCAGACCGGGTCGCGGAAGGCGGCATTGGCCAGCCGCGGTTCGTGGTTGTACTTGGTTTCGGTGGCATCCAGCACGTCGCCGATCCGCATCAAGTTGCCCGCCAGGGAGTGGCCGATGCGGACCTGGGAGAAGCCGTCGGCCAACGCCGCCAGGTCGCGCATCGACAGATCCAGGGCCGTATTGGGTGTCGCCGCGGCGCTCAGGTCGTCGCCCGCCTGCGATTCCGCGGCACTGCCCAGGTTGTAGTTCTTGGCGTCGTGGGTCGTGCGGATGATCAGGAGACCACTTCCGATCAGCGTGTCCTCGCCGGCCACAAAATCCACCTCATCCGCCTGCAGCGTGACCGATTGGCCGGCCCTGTCGGTGCGGATCTGGCCCCCGACCAGCGTCAGTTGGGCGTCGTCCCCCGCCAGTTGCACGTCGATCAAGCCACGGGCCGTGGTTAGACCGGCCTGGATGAGATTCACATCGTCGTCTTCCCGAATCACGATGTCCGCATCGCCGCCGCTGCCGGAATTGACCACCTCCAGGTCCTGCACCTGCGTCTCTAACGTGGCCGACAGGCCGGAGGCATGCAACCGCAGCGCGCCCTGCGGGATGTTGAACTTCACTCCCGGATGCACGATGCGGCCCACTGCCTCCACCATCAGGGACGTGGCCCCGTACGCCATCGGCTGGCCCGGAAGCGTAACCACCGTCGTCGTCGCCGCGCTGTCCGTCACATGCACCAACTCGACCGTCGTGTTGAACTGCAAGCTCAGGCCGCCCAGGGTCAAGGAGTACAAGCCCAGCACCGTGTTGAGGCCCGTCGAATTCACCTGCAATTCGATTCGATCCGAGCCGTCGCCACCCGCCACTTGCATGACGCCTGTCGTCGGTAGCGGCCCAATCTGAATCCGGTCGTCACCCGCCCCGCCAGCGACGGCGCTTTGTCCGCTGCCCAGCGCGATCACATCGGCTCCGCTGCCGCCAAGGATCGAATCGTTGCCACCGCCCGCCTCGATGAGATCGTCGCCGTCGCCGCCGTCAATCGTGTCGTCGCCGCCCCCGGCAATGATCGTGTCGGCTCCCGTCCCCCCCTCAAGCTCATTATTTCCCGCTCCCGCCGAGATCCAGTCGTCGCCGTCGCCGCCCTCGATCGCATCGCTGCCCGCACCCGCCGCAATCGTGTCGTTCCCCGCATCGCCGTACAGCCGGTTTCGGCCGGCATTGTCTTGCAGTTGGTCGTTGCCGTCCCCCCCGTGCAGCTGATCGTCGCCAGCCTCGCCGTTCAAGCTGTCATGGCCCGTGCCGCTGTACAGCACGTCGTCACCTTCGCCCCCCAAGGCCGTGACGGCCGCGCCGCCGCCCACCAGCAGCGTGTCATTGCCGTCGCCACCGTGGAATTCCACCGCCGACGAGATGCCCGGCGCCACATAGAGATAATCCTTGCTGCCGCCGGCATCGCGGACCAGGATCCGCTGGACACTGGACGCGGGATACAGCTCCTTGACTCCCAGCGAATACACTGCCAGATTGTCGCCTTCCTTTAAGATCGAGAAGGACTCGCTGCTGATCTTCTCGTACAATTCGCCGCGTCGCGGTCCGTCCACACCAGCAAATAAGACCAGCGTGCCGTTGTCCAAGGCCGCCAACTTCGGCGGGTCTCCCCAACTCCAGCCGACACTGCCGGAAAAGGATAATCCCGCCGCTGTGATCTCCAATTCGGCCGACGCGCTGGCCACGCCGATTTCGAACACCGCGGCCAGACCGGCAAGCGTGATATCGATCGAGAACAGCCCCAGGTCAATGCTGAAGTCCACGCCGCCCCAGATCTCACCGCGAAAATGCTCGTTGCTCAGCTCGATCCCCACGCCGCCGTACAGCGTGAACGGCCCCATGCCGATTTCCGTCGACATCTGGCCCTGGAAGAGGTACTGGCCGTCCGAACGCACGTACCCGCTGACGTTCACGTCGATGAAATTGAAGAAATTCAACGCCAAGTCGTGGAT
>CAIYOB010001285.1 GCA_903927685.1 uncultured Planctomycetaceae bacterium | reverse complement strand
TGGGCCACTCGCCGAACCTCCCAGACGTTGTGCGCCAGCGGCTTTTCGCAGTACACGTGCTTGCCCAGCTTCATCGCCGTGATCGACACCACGGCATGCGCGTGATCGGGCGTCGCGCACAGCACGGCATCAATGCTCTTCTCTTTCTCCAGCATGACACGAAAATCTTCGTAGGTCGCACACTGGTAGCCCGGCGTCGCCTGTCCGTAGTGCTCCTCCACCATCGCCTTGACCGTTTCCCGCCCGCCCGATCCGCCGTAGTAGAACCCGCTCAGGTCCGTCTTCTCGGCGACATCGCACACGGCGATGATCTGCGCGTCCTTCTCCTGGAAGAGGTTTTTAACATTCGTGCGGCCCTGGCCACCGGCGCCGACGATCGCAATGTTCACCTTGTCGCTGGGCGCCACCACGCCCTCGCCGCCCAACACGTGCCGCGGCACGATCGTCAGCGTCGCGGCGGCGGCCGCGGCACCCAGGAACTGCCGACGGGTTGTCTGTGTCTTCCTCTGCTTGCTGGTCATGGAATCTCCTCGGAAAGGCTAATGATCGAACGTTGTGCGCGGGTTCCAGGCCCGTGTGGAACGTCCGTTATAATGCGCCGCACGGGAAAAGTCACTCATCCTTGGCTCGCTCCTGAGGGGGTGGATCTCCTCAGGGACCGTGGGCCAGGTCGCCCTGGGTGGCCAGCAGCCAAGTCTGGCCGCCGTCGGGACTGGTCAGCAGGCTGCGGCGTCGGCCGGGCTGATCGTTGCGGTAGAACCAGTAGGTCGACCAGTAGTCGTAGGACAGGAACAAACGGCCCCGCGGATCGATCGTCAGGCGGTGGTAATAGACGCTGTACTCGGAAAACGGGGGCACCACCAGGATCCGTGGCTCTTCCCACGGCTGACCGGGCCGCTTGCGCTGATAGGCCAGTGTCGCCTGATGACTCAGCGGATGCGGCGGATCGCCATACCGCCACAGCCGATAGGTCAGGTGCAGCGTGTCGTCCGGTCCGCAGACCAGCCCGATGTAGGTCTGCGGCAGATCCTGGCCAACCGGCTCGGCCGGCGTCCAACCATCGGCCGCGCTATCGGGCTGCAGCGATCGGGCATACTGAAACGGCTTGCCATGGGTTCCCGCCAAGACATGCAGATACCCTCGGCCGTCCAGCGTGATACTGGGCGAATTGTGGATGTCGTTGGGCGGTGCGCCATAGCCGACCAGTGCCGGTGGACTCAGCTGCCCCGTCGCCTGGTCATACGTCGCCACGAACGTGGGCGCGCCGGGCACTTTCTCGTCCGGCTCGGTCGCTTCCGCCCAAGCCACGTGGACTCTGCCGCGGTGCGAAACCACGCTGGACGGAATCCCGGAATGGGCTGCCAACCCGATGCACTTGCGGGAAATCAAAATCGGCTCGCCCACCACGAGCCGCTCGTTCACCAGCTGCGGCACGAACAGTTCCAGGTCGTGCAACCGCCGCCAGAACAGCTTCGTGTCGCTGCCGGTCAAGGCAAAACGAACGATGGGGGGCGGGCCTGTGCGTCGCGCCTCCTCCTGGTCCGAACTCGCCGCGCCGACTCCCGCTCGTGCCTCGCTGTTCTGCCCGGAAAACTGCTCGAAGTCATAGGACATTCCTTGAGCTTCGCGACCCGGCAGGGGCCAAGCCGTAAACGTCCGGCCGCCGTCGGATGAACGCAACAGGGCCGCCTGCCGCCCCGACGCCGCCAGCGCGTACACGGCGCCTGCGGCGTCAAAGGCGATTTTCGTGCTCACCAGCCGGTACGAAATCCGCTCGCCGCCCCCCTCGGCGGCTTGGACGGCGGATCCGAGGTCGGTCGTCTGCCACCGCCCGTCCGCGAACCGAGCGATACCGTCGCCAGTGGCGATGAACGGGCGTCCGTCCGGGGCAAAATACACTTGATTGTCGAGCGGATAGTCCGGCAGATAACCGAGTTGTTCGTTCTCATGCTGATAGGGTTGGAGCACCAGCGGCAGGGCCAGCGGGCGCGTAGCAGGGGCGGCACCAGTGCGGACTTCGAGCGTCGCGTAGGTCGACATCTCCGGCTGGTCAACGACCGTCGCCCGCAGGTGGCAGATTCGACCGGCTCCATCCGCCGCAGCGGTACAGTGGACGGCGAGATCCACGGTCTGGTTGCCGCTCAGGGCCAACTCCGTCGCAGATAGGGACACGGGCCAAGCTTCCCCGGGGAACTCGACGGCCAGTCGAACGGTCTGTGAGCGGCCGGAGTTGCTGCGCACGCGAAAGACGGATTCCAACTCCTCACCCGGGCTCGCGTACACGGTGCGAGAATACGGCGTCAACAACCAGCGGAAGTCCAACAGGGGGAAAAACGCCGCGGGTTCGGTCGTCCAGCAGCACAGATCAGGAGCCCGGTCGCCGCTATCCCAACGAGTCAGCCCGTCGATCTGCAGCGTGCCTTGGGCTGTCGGCAAGTGCAAACGCCACGGAGCGTGATCGCGCGGCACATCCGCGGCCAACTCGCAGCTGGCCGTGCCATCCGCGGCCACGGCCAATTCGCGGAGCTGATGCCCTTGACCATCGAATAACTCGAGCGGCGGAGATTTGTCCGGCAACCCCGAGACCTCGATGTTCAGCGGACCGCGGCGCGGCCGAAAACACACATCGCCGGGGCGCGCAGCGTCGGCCAGGACGATCGGTTCCTCGTGCCGTTGGTCGCGGTGCCCGCGGGCCGTTTCGATCAGATAGCGAGGGCAGTTCGTCCCAAAGCCCCAGACCATCTCGTCGCCGTACCGGTCCTGGGAAACGGTCACATTCAACGCATAGACACCTGTTCTCGGGACAGGGACCGTCAGGCGGATGCGCTGAACCTGTCCCCAACCGCTGCCGCGTTCCCGACCGTCGTCGGGGATCGCGGCCTGGGCCACGACGCGCCGGTCGGGACCGGCCAGGATGGCCCTCAACTCCGTCGTGCTGCCGCGGCGATTCCGGTCCCGCTTGTAGACGTCAATCGTCAGTTCCCCGGGTTCGGCCAGCAGGTAGACGCCGCCGACGCCGCCCAGGCACGCCGCTCCAGGTCCGTGGGGAAGAGCCGCCGCATCGGCCGGCCATTCCGCCGCCGGCCCACTGGCTGTCAGTAGAGGGATGCAGAGCAGGACAGCGGTGCCAAGCAATTTCGTCATGATTCCCTGACTCGTTGATGCGGTGGGCTTCTCGAAGATCTAATAACATCCTGGAAAGTGTGTCTTTTTCGGGAGCGGCGTCAAGATGCGACGGCCCGACACGCGACGGCACGATCACCAGCCCATAACCCTCTCCAGGACTGCATCGACGTCATGCCCCACGACAACCAGTCAGATCGACAGCGCGCCCAAACGCAATCCGACCGAGCAGGTTCCACCATTCACGGTGGGGGCGACTCGTACGAAATTCAAAATCTCCCACGCCCCTTGCTTCGCCGTTTCTCCCGGCTACACTCAGTCCGGTTGTCGGTAATCCAACTCCCGACATGTCACACCCCGCACCAGACGCACTCCCCACACGCCTAACGTAGCACCGCTCGAGAAATAGCTGTCCGATTGTCGCCTTTCGCTCCGCGAAAGGACGTTCTTTCGCGGAGCGAAAGACGACACTTATTTCTCGAACGTTGCTTACCCGGGCCGGAGCACCTCATGCTGGCCAGCTTCCTCCTTGCCGCCTTCGTCGCCGCGCCCGAATGGGCCGGGGACTGGGAGATCCGCTACGGGCAACAGCTGGATCAAAAGCCCGAATGGACCGCCGCGGGCTACACCCCGGCCTGGCCGATCACGATCGCCGACGCAGCCAGGCCCGAGATGACTTGGGACGATCATCCCGACGGCCGCTACCGCGGCTGGCTGTTGATCGCCCGGCCGCTGCAGTTGCCGGATCCCCTGCCGCGTTGCCTCTCGGTCAAGCTGGAGTATCGCACCGAGTGCAGTCTCAGCACGCCGTCGAGGCAGCGGAGCGGACAGCTCGAACTCGTGGTGATGACCCGCACCGCCTGGGACCAACTGGCCCGCCAGCCGGCCGACGCGCGGGCCTGGGAGCCGCGGGACGACGCGGGGGTGCTGGCGACGGCGGTGGTGCATCCGAACGGGAGCGATGTGACCGCTTGGACGCCGGCCGGGCCGCTCGAGTGGAACCGCTCGCTGGCCGGGTATGCCGGCCAGACAGTGATGTGCGGGTTGGCGTGGGGCGCGTGGCATTTCAGCGACCGGGAAGCGGGCGGGGTGCGGAACTTCGAGTTGGTCA
>CAIYOB010001284.1 GCA_903927685.1 uncultured Planctomycetaceae bacterium | reverse complement strand
TGCCTCCCTTCCAGCCGACTGCCGCTCGGGAGTTGGCTGCCGCGGCGGTGGCGTTGCTCACGCAGACGGTGGGCTAATTGCCACAGACATCGCAATTCCGGCAAGGTAGATCGGATGGCCCCAACGAATGAAGGTATCAGCGAATCCCGGCAAGGCAGGTCACGTCGCCCCAACGAATGAAGGTGTCAGCGAATCGCGGATTCGTATTCGTTGACTCCTTCATTCGTTGGGGCCAATCAGAAACGGTGCCGTCCTGGCCAACATCCCGGATTCGCATTCGTTGACCCCTTCGCAAAACGCGACAGCGATCATCCAGTTGCCCATCATGTCTTTCTTGTGAATGGCTGGACAACAGTCCCGCCAACGGCACCTCGAAACCCTGAAAGTGCCGGGGCCGGGGTTTCCTCCGCTGTCTGTTTCTATTGCGGCGATTCCGCCGGCAGGGCTTCGTCCAAGGGCTGGACCGCCGCGTCGGCGATGTCCAGTCTCAGGTTTCGATCGCCCTGCGGCGAGGGTAAGTTGTGCCGGCGCAGGTGCACGAGGACGAGAGTGCGCACGGACTCTTGCGACGCCTGCGGACGGATGCTCAGTCCGGGCAGGGGTTGCGCCGTCCAGGCGACCAGCCGGACTTCGCCGTCGCGCAACGGCACGCCATGACTGGCCAAGTCCAGCAGCCGGGGCAGCGTCTGCCGGGCCTCGCTGGAGACCGCACTCGAGTATTCGGTCGCGGACGGGACACCCCGGAAACTCAACCTGACGGTCTGTCCCGGTTCGAGGTTTCCGACCCAAGCGAGCGACAGCTTGCGATCCGCGGCCAGGTGCAGCACGCCGGCGTCCCGTAGGGGCAGTTTCGTGCCGTTGACCACCGACCAACTCGCCGGATCCTGGCCCGCCAACTGCACGACCCCGCCTAGATCCTGCATCTGCTCCGAGTGGACCAGGCCCGTCGAGTTTGAAGCGACTTGGAAACCGCTCAACGAAATCTGCCGGTCGCGGCGAAAACTGACGTCATACGTGGATTCGTGCAGCCCCGGCTCGAACGGAATGCTGCGCGGAAAAGGCATGGCCAGGGCGGCTTCGTTTTCGAACCGCAGGTCGTAGGCCGTCGACAGCGACGTGTACAGCGCCGAATACCGCGTCAGGTGCGCCGAACGGTAGCCGCCCTGCATCTCCAGCACGCCGATTTCCGTCCGGCTGCGGGCAAAGCCGATGTCCAGCTGGGCCATCCGGACCACGATGACCGCGCCGATGATGGCAATCACGGGCGCGGCCAGCCAGGCCCATTCCACGTGCCCCAACACGCGAAACACCAGCCAGTTGACCGGCACCAGCACCAGCAGGTAGATCACGAGCACGCGGAACACAAATCCGGCTTCGGGGATCTCGATCCCGGCCGCTTCGAGCAGCGTCTGCCGGGCGGCGTTGGAGACCGGGCTGGTGTCGCTCCACGCAGCCACCTGACCCTGGCTGGCGACGGGGGCAGCGAGTGCCGGGGTGAGCGTGACCGGCCCGGTCGCCGCGTCCCGTCCGCGTCTGGCCGCCTCCGGATCCGGAATCGGCTCTCGGGGCGGGACCGACTCGACCGTCGCCACACCGCCGGCATCTCGGCTGAAGTAGCGCAATCCTGTGACAAACCGCCCGTCGCGCATGTTCGCGTATCCGGGGAAGTCCACCCACTGTGCATCCAGTTCGCCGTCGGGCGACAGGCTGAACACGCGAGCCGGGCGGCGCAACAGGCAAGCGTTGAAGAAACTGTCGAAGCTGCCCCAATTCAAGACCGCCCGATCGGACAACGAGAACGCGGTCACGACGATCCGGCCTGCGCCCACCGCGCGTTCCCAGACCAGGCGGCCGGTCGCCGGCAGGGCCGAGGCCTCCGCGTGCGGCTCCAGTTCGACGCCCACCAGCGTCTTGCCGGGCGGGACGGTCAAGGCCGCGGCCGCTTTCTTCCGCTTGCTGACCAGCGACCAGCCTTGATTCAGTTCCTCGAACCGGTCCGCCGGCAACTGAACGGCCCGGGCGGCCACGGCCGGCAAGTACGGTTCCAGAAAACTGCCCCGCAGCAGATCGAGCGAGTTTGGGCCGCTGACAATGATCTGGCCGCCCCAGTGCAGCCAATCCAGCAGCGCCTGCTGCTGGTCCGGCGTCAGTTGGTTGGGCCGCAAGCCGTCCCACAGCAGATAGGCGATCGGCGTCCAGGCCAATCCGTGCGCCGGCAGCGGGATGCGGCGATCCGCGGCGGGCAGGACAACGCGGTAGTGCATCGTCCGCTCGGCCAGATCCCCCTCGCCAAGACTCGGCGGATTGATCGAATCCAAGCTCTTCAGAAAGCCATAGCGGTCGGAATTGTCCGCCAGGACGACGAAGAAGAACTGGTAGGCCGGCATCGCCGTCGTCGGCTCGTCCGCCCCGTACACCTCGCGTCCGCCCCGCCGCGCGCGGAGCGTGTTCCGCAGCCAGACGGTCGTCGGGTTCATGCTGTCGCTGCTGGGCGGCAGAGCGGGGATGAAGAACGTCGTTTCCAACTCGCGAGTCTGGCCTTTTGGCAGCACGACGGGGCGGGCGATGGTCATGCGGAACGCCGTATTCAGCACCAGGATCGGCTGCCGGTTGCGGTCGGTTGCCGCAGATTCCAACTCGGCGTGAAAATCGAAGTTGTTGGCCTTCATCCGCTGGCTGGCCGTCATCCAATGTCCCGGCTTGACCAGGTTCCGCGTGCCCCCCGAATCCTCGAGCAAGACCTGCAGACGGCCGACCTCGAAGTCCGGCTTGGGTTTTTCCTTCTTCTTCTCTTCGTCTTCCTTCTTCTTCTGAGCCGCCGGATCCAGGTTCGGCTGGAGGCACCCCCGGCACCCCGGCAGCACGAGCGCCGCCAGCAGGAGGTATGCAATCTGGCGAGAAGTATGCATTGGCGAGGCCCCCTGTCCCGTTACTGCGGGGAATACTCGTAGGCTCCCACGTCGACCGCGGCGCCGTGTGGCCGGGCCGTCTTCAGGATGTCGTCGCGGGGCGCCAGATCGCTGCTGCCGGCGTCGATGGCGGGGCTGCCCGGCCGCAGTTGCACGTCGAAGCGGGCGGGGTCCGCGAAAGTCGTCGCCGGGTCGGCGATGGTCAGGTTGTGGTCCACGGTCAGCTGCTCGCCATCCACGTGCAACGCCGAGACCAGGTTGTTCCGCACCGTGCAACCGGAAGACACCATGCCTCGCTTGTGCTTGCCAATCCGCAAGGCCGCCGGTCCGGGCCGCTGGTCATTCGGATCGAGCACCGTGTTGTTCACGAGGCGGCAATTCCGGGCGCCCGCCAAGGTGATCCCGTGATAATGGTCCACGATGATCACGTTGTTCTCGATCGTCCAATCGACGAACATCCCGTCAAAGCAGCCGATGCCCTGCAGCGTGCCTCGCAGCGGCTGCTGCGGATCTTCGTTATTGATGATCGTATTGCCGCGCAGGACGATCCCGACCACCTCGCCGGAGCCGACCCCGTCCGGTCCCGTCGACCAGCTCTGGAAGCCGTCGTCGTGGTTGGCGTTCACGTCGTAACAGTTCTTCACCAGGTTGTATTGGAAGACGGAGTGGTTGCCCAAGCCCCGGAGGCCGTCGCCGGCAAAGTTCTCCACGACGTTGTCCTCGACCAACGCATGCGCCGCGCTGACCGAGATCCCGAAGTTGACGTTCTTCAGTCGGTTGCCGCGGATGACGATCCGTTCGCCGTCCGCCCCAATGCCACTGGCGGACCGTTCGTTCCAATCGGCGGCCGACCAGCTGGACGAATCGGCGGTCGATTGCAGTACGCACTGCTCGACCAGCACGTCGTGAACGGGCCCGTTCCAACCGTGAGCCTGGACTTCGAGCATCGTCCGCGGCTTGGGTCCGCTGCCGAATTCCGGACTGATGTGCAAGCCCTTCAGCGCCCAGTGCGAACCGGACTGCAGCAGCAGGCTGTGCAGACGCGGCGTGTGGCCCGACTGGGCGGCGATGGTGATCACGCCCGCGTTGTAGTGCTTGCGGATCGTCACGTCGCCGTAGTTTCCGCTGCGGAGCCAGATCGTGTCGCTCGGCTTGACCGGCGCGTCTGCGTTCCGAGGGACCAATTTCCGTTCCGGCTTGTAGGGCAGCGCATCCCAGCCGCGGGTCTGGACCAGCCCGCGGTCGATCACCTCCTGCAAGCTCCGCCAGGGCTTGTCCGCGCTCCCGTCGCCCCCCGGCTCCCCATGCTCCGGATCGACGTAGAAATCGGCAGCCAGCAGGGGTGACGAAATGACCAGCAGTGCCGCCAACAGCGTCGCGAGGCGTGGCATCTTGTGCGTTCCTTGTGCGTTCCTTGTGCGTGAGAGCAGTGCGTCTTCTTTCCCGGCTCTTGACTCTGGCAGGATATTGTGGCGTGGGGACGGCTGGAATCCTCGGGCTGGGTCTGGACCGGGCTGGCATAAGCGGTTCCGGCGACGAAGACGGGAAAGCCCCCGGGCGTCGGACGGACGACGCACGACGTATTGCAGGCACGCGGAGACCCGGCACAAGCCGCGCCATCTGG
>CAIYOB010001283.1 GCA_903927685.1 uncultured Planctomycetaceae bacterium | reverse complement strand
CGCTGTCGCGTTTTGCGAAGGGGTCAACGAATGCGAATCCGGGATGTTGGCCAGGACGGCACCGTTTCTGATTGGCCCCAACGAATGAAGGAGTCAACGAATGCGAATCCGGGATTCGCTGACCCCTTCATTCGTTGGGGCGACATGGCCTGCCTTGCCGCGATTCGCTGACACCTTCATTCGTTGGGGCGACATGACCTGCCTTGCCGGGATTCGCTGATACCTTCATTCGTTGGGGCCATCCGATCTACCTTGCCGGAATTGCGATGTCTGTGGCAATTAGCCCACCGTCTGCTTGAGCAACGCCACCGCCGCGGCAGCCAACTCCCGAGCGGCAGTCGGCTGGAAGGGAGGCAAGTCCAGGATCTTCGGTACAACCAAGGCGGAATACTCGCCATTCTGATAGGCCGTGGGGTCGGGCAGGTAGCCGATCGAGCCGTCGGCGCAGCCCACCACCAGCGTATCGGGCAGCGGCGAGTCGCGGCGGATCGCCAGTCCGTAATAGCTGTACAGTTCGCCCGGATGAAACACCAAGCCCACCGGCCCCAGTTGGATCGCGCCCAGCGCGATCGGCAAGTGCGTGGCGCCTGGATCGCGGTGCTCGTTGCCCCGGAACCAGTCGGCGGCGAAACCGGCGTCGACCCACGCTCCCGACTGGCACTGGCTCGGGTCGCGGCGGTACTCGGCGAGCCATTGCCCGAACCGTTCCATGTCGAACGGCACCTGGAAGGTCGTGTGGCGTGCCCGCAGACAGTCGACTTGCAGCGGGCGGGCGTCGGCGATCGCCTGTTTCAAAGCGGGCGTGATCGCAGCCACCGTCTGGCGGATTTCGCCCCGCCAGTCGCTGCCGTCGCCGGGGTTAACGTCGCCGAGGTGTCCCTGCAGATACGACGGGCGAACGCCCAGTTGGCCGTGAATCTCGCGGGCCACTTCGCCCGGCCAATCAGGACCGGCTTGCTCGTCCGCATAGCACACGACGTGCGCCGTGAAGTGATACCACACCAAGTCCGGCTTCTGGCCCGCGCGGCGGAAGACCAGGGCGTGCAGCATGGTATCGAGCCAGCGCTGGGCGTCGGTGGACTGAGGACCGAATTCCGAGTCGAGGTGCGTTTCGCTCGCCTTGACGGTGCGATTGTGACTGCCTCCGGGGGCACGGCACTTGCCCAGCGCCAGCTCCGCCGAGGCCAGATCGGCTTGAGCCGCGGCGATCGCCTCAACCGTCCGCTGCTCGACCGTGGCCATGAACTCCGGGGACGTCCCGCCCCACTGCCGCAGCCGGACAAAGGTCGGCATGCTGTGATCGTGCGTAGCCGCTACGTGGATATTCTCGGCGGGAATCCCCGTCCGCGCGGCGGCCGCCTGCTGGATCCGTTCGACCATCGGCTGGTCCACGCCCAGGATATCGAGCGAACAGATGGCCAGCTGCGTCGAGCCGCAGGCCAGCACCAAGGCCCGTGTTTCGCTCGGCTGGCGAATCGCCTGGACCCGGCGTTCCTGTCCCGGCGGCTTATGGAAACCGGCCAGCTCGATGCCCAGGGGCGGCGTGATATCGACCACGCCTTCGCCCGCTCGCAGGCCACCCGCAGCCTGCGCCCTGGCCGCCGTCGCACCCAGGATCACCGTCCCGCCCACCATCGCCGAGAGAAACTGCCGCCGTTGCATTTGCATATCTCCCCATCTTGTGCTTTTCCGCGCAACAGAATTCCCACGAGATCATACCAGATCCGCCGGGGGCGAGCAGCAAGGCTGCGAACCGGGCGGCGAACCGGGTTCCTTGTTCGCGGCCGCGGTGGGGACTACACTATCGCGATTGCTCGCCCTGAAAAGCCGATAACCTCGTTGGAGTTCGCGCTTGAGCGTGCGGTTTCTTGGTGGGCCCTGCCGGCCTGCACGCCGCAGCGTGAACGCCAACGGTCATTCGCGGAAAGACAACCTATGAGCCAGCTTTGTCGCTATCTGGCGGTGCTCGCACTTGTCGCCACAGCAACGCCTGCCAGCGGAGCCACCGAGCACCGGTTCCTGGCCATCGACAACGGCCGGAATCGCCTGTTGTGCGTCGACCAGCGGCAGCCGGCGGCCGGCTGGAACGTCAGCATTCCGCCGGGCTCGCGGGATCTGCAGGTCCTTGACGGGAACCGGGTGCTGGTGAGCCACGGCAACGGAGCCGCCGAGTATGACTTGGGCAGCGGACAGAGGCGGACGTGGGTCGTGGACCGCTATGCTCAGGTCAGCAGTGCCCAGCGACTGGCCGATGGCCGGACGCTGCTCGGCGCGAACGGAGCGGCCGGCGTGGTGGTTTACGAACTCGATCGAGACGGCGGCGAACTGGGGCAACGGCGGCTGGACCGATTGAAGGACCTGCGGCTGCTGCGTGTACTGGACAACGGTCACCTGCTGCTGACCGTCTCCGGACCCTGCCGCGTGCTCGAAATCGATGGCCAGGGCAAGATCGTCTGGCAGGCGAAGTTGCCCGACAAAGGCTACAAGGCCGAACGGCTGCCCAACGGCAACACGCTCGCGTCGACCGGCGGCGCGGCAACGGTGGTCGAATTGAGCCCCGCGGGCGAACCGGTATCCGCCGTCGGCGGCAAGCAGAACCACCCGCGACTCGGACTGGACTGGCTGTCCGGTTATGACCTGCTGCCCAACGGCAACGTCGTCGTGGCCAACTGGCTCGGGCACGGCAAGCAGGGCACGGGCGTGCATCTGGTCGAGTTCAATCGCGACAACGGCGTGGTGTGGACGTGGGCCGATCATGAACAGGCCGCGACGATCACCAACGTGCTCGTCTTGGATCGCTAAGGGGATTCGCCGTGCACCGCGAAAACAGACAACCGAAGACGGAGCTGACGGTAGCCATCCCCGCCGACCTGCGCGACTTCGTCCGGTACGTGCACCAGGTGCTCGCGGCCCGCGCTGAATCCGCGCCGTTACGAGCCGACGACTTCTTCCAGTGCGAACGCGCGTATTGCGGACAAAGCGAACAGGACAGCAGCCGCTGCCGCGTTGTGTACTTCCCGGAAGACACCGTCCGCCACCAATGGGAACTGGACCTCGACATCGGTCAAATCGCCCGCATCGCCGACGGCACGCAATCCGACTTGACGCTCTGGGCCTGTCAACAGCCCGGTTGCCGCTGCAAGTTCTCCGCTCCCGCCGCGACTTGTTTCTATTGCGACTACGCGCGTGACGGCTAGCACCCAATGGTCTTGGTCGAATAAGTGGCGTAAGCTTCCAGCTTGCGGTTCGTGTTACTCGCAAGCTGGAAGCTCACACCACTTTGGCTGAGACAGTAATTTTCTTGCCGGTCCTAACTGCCGTGTCGGAGCGTCCAGGCCGCCCCGACGTCCTCGGCCAGCAGCGACAAAACCTCGTCCAATTCGCGGGGCAGCGTCTCCAGCAGATCGAGCAGCGAAACGCCGTCCCAGGTACGGTGACCCGGTGCCCCCGGCAGGACCTCGAGCTGCCGACCGGCTTCGCCCGGGCTGACGCCGCCGTCCTCCTGGCGCCGCATCGGTCCGCTGCGGGGCGAGGGCTCCGTCCCGTCAAGGCGAGCGCGGGCAATCAGTGCTGGAAGCGGAGTAGGCCGCGGCGCCGGCAGGTCTAGCCCGCTGGGCAATTCCCCCGGGACTTCCGCCGCCTGCCCGCACTCCCCTTCCCCGGCCGCCGCCGCGGACTGGTTCAGATAATTGATCTCGGCCAGCACGTCCGCCGGTGTCAGGCTCCGGTCGCCGTTGACGTCCAGCAGCAACGGCGAGTCCGCGGGCACGGCCGACGGGGGCGGCAACACGCGGCTGCCACTGCGGTTGATGTCGTTGATCAGCAGCAGTGCATCTTGGGGCGTCACCCAGCCGTCGCCGTTGACGTCAAAGCGGTTGGGCTGGCTCTGCCAAGCCGACGCCAGGACGTCGACGATGGCCGTTGCCGTGCTCCAACTGCCATGGTGATCAGCAACTCGCAGCCCGATCACGTACCGGCCCGCGGCTGCCGGGGTGAAGGCCGGCGAAATGCCGGTCGCATCGTCATAGACTCCGTCGGAGTCCAAGTCCCATTCGTAGCGGACGATGTCCAGGCCGGGGTCCGTCGAAGCCGAGCCGTCCAACCCAACGGCGAACGTCGCGTAGCCTCGATAAGTTCCCCCGGCGCTCGCGGTCGGGCCGACGTTGTTGACGATCACCGTGGTCTGCCCGGCGTGTTCCGCGCCGTCGTCATCGACCACGCGGACACGCACCGTATACACGCCGTCGGCGGTTCTTAGGAACGTCGCGGCGGGACCGGTGGCGTCATCGTACTGCCCGTCGCCGTCCAAATCCCAGGAATAGCCGACAATGTCCTGGCCGGGATCAAAGCCTTGGGAAGCGTCCAAGCGGATTGGACTGCCCTCCGGTCCGGAGTGCAGCGAAACGACACGGATTTGCGGCGGTGCATTGGCCACCGTCACGGTCGTAGCGTCCCAGCCGACCAAGCCGCGGTCGTCGGTGACCTGCAGACCGATGGTGAACACTCCGTCCCCGGCAAACACCGCGGAGACCCTGACCCCCGACGCGTCGTCGTACTGGCCGTCGCCGTCCAGGTCCCACGCATAGGATACCAGGTCGCCGCCTACATCGGTCGACGCCGATGCGTCCAGTAGGATTGCGTGCCCTTCCACCCCGGCATACCCCGGCCCAGCCGCCGCCACCGGCCCCACGTTCTGCACCAGAACTGTGGTCGTGGCCAAAGCCTGCAGGCCGCCGCGATCCGTGACCCGCAGCCCGACCGGGAAGACGCCGTCCGCCCGGGCCGAGAAGATCGCCGTCGCTCCCCGAGCGTCGCCGTAAAAGCCGTCGCCGTCCAAGTCCCATTCGTACAACGCGATGCCGCCGCCGGGGTCCGACGAGGCCGAGCCGTCCAGCGCGAGTTCGCCACCTTCGTCGACGGCATACGGACCACCGATCACCGCGGTCGGCGGCACGTCGCGGACCGCAATCGTGGCCGTGGCGGTGCTCAACAAGCCCCCGCCATCGGTCACGCGCAGCGCGACGGTGCGCTCGCCAGCGGCCGGCAGGCGGAGTATCGCCGTGACTCCGCTGGCGTCGTCAAACTGGCCGTCGAGGTCGAAATCCCAGTCCCAAGCCACGATCTCGGCCTGGCCGCCCGGATCGTGCGAGCCGGATGCGTCCAGCACGACCTCGCGGCCTTCCTCACCCGTGTAAGGCCCCCCGGCGTCAGCCGTCGGCCCGGCATTGACCACCGTGACCACGACCGTGTCGTCGCCGGACGCCCCGCTGCCGTCTGTGACGCGCAGGCCGACCATGTAGACGCCGTGCCGGAGCGCGGTGAACGGGACCCGAATGCCGCTCGCGTCGTCATACAAGCCATCGCCGTCGAGGTCCCACTCCCAACTCGCAAGGTCACTGCCGGGATCGCTCGCCCCGGAACCATCCAGCAGGACCGTGTCGCCCTCGGCCAGGGAGTAGGGCCCGCCAGCCGCAGCGGTCGGCGGTGCGTTCAGCACCGTCACCGCCGCGGTCGCCGCGGTCCAGACGCCCCGGTGATCCGTCACGCGCAGCCCCACCGGGTACATGCCGACAACGTGCGTCGAGAACACAGGCGCCACGCCGCTGGCGTCGTCGAATTGGCCGTCGCCATCCAAGTCCCATTCCCAAGCCACGATGTCGCGGCCCGGATCGCTGGACGCGGATCCGTCCAGGACGATTGGGCTGCCCTGGAGGCCCGCGTATGGCCCGCCCGCAACGGCCGTCGGCACGACGTTGGCCACCGTGACGGTCACGGTATCGATGCTCCAGGCGCCACCGGCGTCCGTGACGCGCAGGCGGACCAGGTACACGCCGTCGGCCTGCGCATGGAAGACCGCCGTCGGCCCGCGGGCGTCGTCGAACTCGCCGTCGTCGTCCAGGTCCCAGGCGTAGTCCATGATGTCGCCGCCGGGATCGGACGAGCCGGCGCCGCTGAGCACCACGTCGCTGCCTTCCCGTCCGGCATACGGGCCGCCCGCATGAGCCACGGGCGGCACGTTGCGGACGATCACGGTCGCCGTGTCCGTATCCCAAGCCCCGTCGGCATCGGTCACCTTGACTGCGACACGGAAAATGCCGTCGTCCGTCGGCAGGAATGCGGCCTCAGCGCCCACGGCATCGTCATACTGGCCGTCGCCGTCCAAGTCCCAGTCGTACTGCAGCACGTCGCCCGGCGTATCGGTCGCGCCCGACGCGTCGAGCAGGATGGGCTGGCCGTCCCGGCCCGTGTACGGGCCGCCCGCCTCGGCCGCGGGCGGGAGGCCGGCGACCGTCACCACCGTCGCGGCGACGCTCGACAGGCCTGCATCGTCCGCCACTCGCACGCTGACGGGGAACTCGCCGCCCCGCGCCCCCGCATGATACACCGCCGTGGGCCCGCTGGCGTCGTCAAAGACCCCGTCGCCGTTCAAGTCCCAGGTGAACGACAGCGGATCGCCGCCGGGATCCCGCG
>CAIYOB010001282.1 GCA_903927685.1 uncultured Planctomycetaceae bacterium | reverse complement strand
CCTTCGTGCATCAGCAGCATTTTGGCCGCCGCGTGGTTCAACTGGCCGTCCACATACACGCGTTCGACGACGCCGTCGAACACGACCGCCAGGTGATGCCAGGCACCGGCGGCCGGCGGACCGTTGCGGAATCCCATGTCGGCAAAGCCCCAGTGACCGACCGCGCCAAAGTCGCCGTGCGTGCCGTAGCCGAACTGCGCCGTCGTGCCGTCCGGGCCGCCGCGCCCCGCCCAACTGACCAGGCATTCGCTTTCACCGATCTCGGGATTGTTGACCCAGGCGGCCACTGTGAAACTACTGTTGCCGGCCAGGGACCGCGGGGCCGGGAACGAGGCGGTCAGGATCTCGCGGCCGGAGAACCGCACGGCCTTGCGGCCTCCCGTCATGCCCACGACGGGACGGTTCTCGCCGCTGCGGAATTCGCCCTGCAGCGAGCCCCGGTTCGTCCAGGCCGCCAGTGGCTCGCCGAGCTGCAGATCGGCAACGTCCAGGAAAACCAGCGGCTCGTCGCTCGCTCGAACTTCCCGCGCTGCGGCCGAGTCCGGCGGCGAGAAAGGACAGCCATTCGCCGCCCGGGCAAAACCTTGGTCGGCCAGCGCCAACAGCGGATCGTCCGGCGCGTCGGCGTAGACCCTGAGATTCCACACGGCCGCAAACAAGCCGGGCAGTTCCGTGCCCGTGATGGTCAACCGCAGGTAACGAGCCTGGCACGGTGCCTCGTCCACCAGCGGACTCCCCCAGCGCGTGTTCTGCCGGCGGTCGGCCAGGATCTGCCAGTTCTGGCCGTCCTGAGAGTGCTCGATCAGGTACTGGTAATACCAGGTGCCGTACTCGAACTGGGTCTCGACGCGGCCGATCGGCTGCGACGTGCCGAGATCCACCTGGAGCCAGTGCCCGGGCCCGTTATCGCCGGCCCGCCAGAGCGTGGCGTTGTTGTCGTCCACGGCGTACTCGGGCCGGTACTCGTGTTGGCGGAGCGTGTCGTGGTAGGATGACGAAGCGGTGACCTTCGCACCAAGGGCCAGATTCGCGGAACGCTTGCGAGCGGCCAGTTGGCCGATGCCGCGATGCGTCGGTTCCACCTGGCGAATCACTCCGTCCCGTTCGAACACCAGGCGATCGGCACAGACTTGTCGGTGCATCCCGTTGGGCGTCACCGGAAGATCGTGACGGTGGTAGACGATGTAGTAATCGTCACCGTGTTTCAGGATCGAATGGTGCCCCGGCCCGTGCACCGTCTGATCGGACTTCGAAGCCAGGATCGGGTTGTTCGGCCCCATTTTGAATTCGCCGTCCGGACGGTCGCTCACCGCGTATTGCACGCGATAGCTGGCGTCGTGACAGGAGCCGGACGAGTACATGAAGTAGTACACGCCGTTGCGTTCGAGCATGAATGGCGCTTCAAAGAAGTCTTTCGCCTGGGTGTTGGGAATCATGGCCAAGCGGGCGAAAGACTTCATGTCGGGCTGGAACACGCCGATGCCGCAGCCGCTGTTGGGAAAGATCCCCCACGTGCCCCAGTAGCCGTACAGCGTG
>CAIYOB010001281.1 GCA_903927685.1 uncultured Planctomycetaceae bacterium | reverse complement strand
TGTCATCCACTTCATCGCTTGTCACCCCATCTTTCTGTCCGCTCAGCCCTGTTTCTTTTCCCCGTCACTTTCCCACAAACGTCACCCGTTCCCCCGGCTGGGTCGCGACTTCGACGATGCCGTGCGAGTCGGGCTGGAGCGGTTTGCCGTCGCCGGCGATCGTCGGCCACGGAGCCACCAACCGCAGTTTGCCGCCCACCGTCGAGGTGATCTCCAGCTTCGTGATCCGGCCGGCCTTCTGCTCGGCGGTCACCAGGAAGCCGCCCTGGGCGCGGAGGTTGGTAAACGCGGCGTCCTGGTCCTGTGGCCAGCAGGGGAACACGCGGATGATGTTGTCCACGCTCTGCAGCAGGAACTCGGAAATGCCCGCCGCCACGCCGACGCTTTCCGCAAGGTAAAAGCCGTGCAGGGGCCAGTAGAACATGCCGTTCGGCTGGACCAGCGGCTGGTAGTAGTCGCGCAGGTCGCTGAGCCCCTCGGGAATCGAGAGCCGCGCCTTGGCGACGCTGAGCATCACGGTCGAGTTGCAGCCCCGATGCCGGATCTGGCGGAGTGTGTTCTGGAACAAGTCCTTGTCGGACTGTGGCGAGAACCAGGTGACTTGTTCGCCCGGAAACACGGGGACGGCCGGCACCGTGATGTTGTGTTCGCCGATCTGGCGAAACTTGCAGCCAGTCCAATCGACCACCACCGGCTGGCCCGCGGCATCGGGCGCGGTGGGATAGCCGGGTAACACGTCCAGCGCCTTGCGGAACCGCTCGGCCAGTTCCCCATCGCGGCCCAGTTCGGTCGCCGCCGCGATGCCGGCCTGGAGACTGAACCGGGCGTAGGCCAAGTCGAACGGGACGTTGTGCACGCCAAACCCGCCGTGCTCCGGGCTGTAGCTGGGTCCGAGCTGCGTCTTGCCGGCCTCATCACGCGGACACTTCTCGGCGAACGAGCAGAAGAACAGAGCGGTTTCGCGGACCACGGGGTAGATCTTCTGCTCCAAGTACCCGCGGTCCGGCTGGTACAGGTGATGGTGCCACAGCACCTGGGCCGACATGCCGATCATGCCCATCGTGTAGCCCCATGGCATCAGGCCGATCTGCCGCTGGTTCTTGCTCCGGCACGCGGCCGGATCCGGCTCGAAGGCGAACGACGAGATCCCGACGAACGCCCCCTCACAGTCGTAGGTCTCCTTGGCGAACCATTTCAGACGCGGCAGCAGGGCGTTCATGTAGTCCACCCACGGCTCGGCCTGGGCCGGGTGGTTGATGATGAAGGCCGTCCAGTACGGCTGCCAAGCGTTATAGTTGTGGTGGTAGTCGCCGTGCCAGGCTGGTGCATCGGTCGGCTGGAACGCCCACAAGCCCGCCGGGACGACGCCGGGCTTGGAAAAGCACCGCAGCATGTAGACCATCCGATACCACCAGTTCTGAAAGTCCGGGTCGTCCAAACGCACTCCGCTGGCCGCCCAGTAGCGCGCCCATTCGGCCTCGTGTACCGCGACGAGCTGCCCGGCTTCTGCCGCCGCTGTGTCGCGGGCCAGTTGCACCGCCGCCACGCGTACGTTTTCCTGTGTGTCGAAGGACGTGACCAGCGCCACGGCCTTGCGCGAGCCGTGGGCCGCGACCGCCAGCGCGTACTCCATCCCGGCGTAATCCTGGTCGCCGGGCATTGTCATGTGCAGCCAGCTCACGCCACCGTCGGCGCCCAGTTCCGCGGCGGGCAGATGACCGGCTTTGAGCTCCTCGAGCGAGACATCCTGGTCGGTCTCGATCAGCAACACGTTTCGATCCGCCAACGCCCGCACACTGACGCTGCCGACCGTCGCGACCGCGCGCCGCAGGTCGAGCCTGGCCGCGATCTCCCGGGCGGGCGGCAAGCCGGGCGGGAGAATCAGCGGAACCTCGTCGCCCGTCAGCATGATGTCCCGGATCCGGTTCTCGGCTCGCGCGCCGTCCTTTGTCATGATGAACAACTCGACAGCGGCGACCGGGCTGTTCAACGGGAACACGATTTCCTGTTCGGCCTCCGGCGTATCCCGCCAGCCGCTGGCTACGAATTCCCGCCCGGTCGGCGCGTACACGTTCACGTAGTAGCGAGCGCCGCCCGTGCCGGCGATCTTGAATTTCAAATTCGCGAACGGCTTCGTCCACGGCGGCGCAAGGTCGCAGCGGTATCCCGCCGAGGCCCCCGCGTTCCCTTTGATGGCCAGCACGCCGAGACCATCGCGCTGCGACCATTCATTCACGGTTCCCAGGGCCCGGATGCACTGCCACACGTTGGTTCGGCGGCCGCCGATATTCACGATGGCGGCCGGGCGCGGCGTCGGATAGGGTCGGCCCCAGCTGGGCACATCGCCGCCTCCGCCAGTCCATTTCTGATTCGCCAGATCCACCTTGGGCAGCGGCGGATCGTCCGACGTATCGAGGCGTGCATCCCACACATCGTTCTTCGCCACCCGCAGGCACAGGGCCCCGTGGTGTTCCCAAAGCAAGGCGTTCAGATCGCCGTTGCCGATCGCCAGCGCCTCGCGGCTCAGATCGGCAAGCCGCGTTTCGCAGACCGCCGCCGCATCGAGGGCGGAAGGAAAAGGGATCTCCTGTGCCCGGCCCCGCAGCGAGAAGATCGCTCCCACCCCCACGATAAGGGCCGTAGTCCAACGAATGAAGGCTCGGTTGCGGTTCATAGATTCTCCTCAAAGGTCGATACTTTCCCGCTGATCGACCGGGCCACACCCGCCCGGCCGTCGTTGTGCTTCACATCAGGTCGTGGATGGCCGAGTGACACGGCTTGCAGACCTCCATGCCTTGCTGCATTTCCTGCCGGGTGTAACGTCGCTTGAACCACTTGTTCGAATGCAGCGTTCGGGGGATAAAGTGGTGGAAGTTGTAGGCTTCCTCGCATTGGCAAAGCTCGCAGAGCATTGTTCGGCTCCAGCCCGTCACTTCCATCTTGGCCGCAGAATCCGATCAGCCCGCGACCACGGCGACCGAATCCGTCGCCCTCATGTCCGCTGCCGCCATTTCCTCATTTCTAGCCATCGTTCGGCGGAAGCGATGTCGTCGCTTTCGCTCGGCCTGATGGTGAACGCCCCCGACCTGCCTTCCCGGCAAAGGAACAACCAGGTTCCACCGAATTCGCCGGACAAACGGGATGTCGAAAAACGCACCAGCACACGTCGCCGGTCACGGGAGATCGGGACTCGCCAACGGCAGGCTACTTCTTCTCCACCAGATCATACACCCGCACGTAATCGACCAGGAATTGGTCCGGCAGTTTCGCCTTCGTGATGTCTCCGGCCCAGTCGCCGATCTCGTCGCTGAGCAGCATGTACTCCGGCACTTGGCAGACGCCACCCGCCTTGCTTCGCCACGTCTCTTTGCCGTCCACATAGAAAATGTACTCGTCGGCCTTCCACCACAGGCCGAACGTGTGGAAGCCGTTCATGACGCCCGGCACCTTGGCGACGTGGCCCTCGGACTTGTGGTCCTGGCCGTAGCCGTCCCAGTGGAGAGTGTGCTGGACCCGCTCGTCCAGCCACGGCTTTTCCATGATATCGATTTCGCAGCCGTCACGTGCGTCGTCACCGACCTTGCCGACCCCCGGCCCTGTGATCCAAAACGCCGACCAGTGGCCGGGCTGATTCTGGAATTGCACACGGGCCACGTAGTAGCCAAAGCGGTGTTCGAACTTGCCCTGGGTCGTGAGGCAGCCATCGGTGGGCTTGTCGCCGTCCATGAACGTCTTGATGACCAGGTTGCCTTTGCCGTCGAGACCGCTGGCCTTTTGGCTCCACCAACCGCCCTTGCGTTTCCCATCGGGCCGAGGCGTCCACTTGGTGGTGTCGAGTTTGTCACCGTCGAATTCGTCTTGCCAGACCAGCTTCCAAGTCTGGCCGGGGGACGCTGACGGTAGTTGGTCATCCTGGGCGTGGGCGGTGGCGGCCAACAAAAGTGCCGTGAACAGCGGGGCAGCGATGCGTTTCATGGGGACGTTCCTTGGGTGGGTGTGCGAGAACGACGACCGCCATTTTCGCCCGATCGTCAGCCCGTTGGCAAGGGCTGGCCGCCATGAACGGGATTGCCCGCGATGTAGTCCCGGCAATAATAGGGAGCTTCACGAACGCCATACCGCAGTAGTGGATGACGTTCCGATCGTGCCCGCTCAGGCCGAACATGGTCCCGTGGAGGCGGTAGAGCACGTCACTCGCCAGCCTGTAGATGCCAAACCACACCAGCAGGAGCAGGAAGCCGAAAACCCAGCACCGCAGCAGGATCTTGGCCACGGTGTCGAAGAAGTCGTGGGTGGAATCGGTCATGCTGGCGGCTCCTTCGCTATGCCTCACTGCCTTGGGGGCCACGGCCTGTTTACCGATTTTCCGACATGGATTCGGAAACGGCATTGAGTGCGACCCTTCCTCGTTTTCTTGTCATTCGCATTCGATTGAATACGACACCAGCCTGCGGTTATCGTTGTCCCGGACAAAGACGACCATCTTGCCGGACTTCTGTGCCTGCTCGTACTGGTCTGCCAGCGACGCCTGGGATCTGGCCGAAAGCTCGCTCTTGAAGCCTTCGTAGCCATAGGCGTAGATGCGTTGCTCTTGGATGTCGAAGAGCATGACCGGGCGTTTGTCCTCGTGCTGCTGGTAGGCCACCCGCACATGTTCCAGGTACTCGCTGAGGGCGTCGTACAGGTAATCCCCTTCGTCGTGATTCCGTGCCTCTTTTGCCATTTGTGCGGCTTTCAGTCCTTTGTCTTCGGGTTACCTTTTTCGATAAAGCGGGTTGCAGTTCGCCCGTCCGGGGGATCACATGACTCCCAAAATCCAGCCTTCCAGGTTGGCGGCTTCTCGGTCCCTCTCCGTCATAGCGGGATCGCGGTGGCGGTCGTTTAGCGACCGTCGCCTCAGCCACCGGGCCACGGCGTAGGCGTCGTGTTGGTCCACCTTGCGGACTTCCGCAGGATACACTCTCGTCTTGGCAATTGCCTTGTCGCCGGAGCAATGTGTCGCCCCCACTTTCTGGACGCCCATCCCTTTGAGGTCTTCAACAACCCGCTGCAAATCACCACGGGAATGCTGCTCCCGCGCAGGCTCATGTCTCCGAGAACGACCATCGGGAATTCAGGGGCTCTCCGATGACCGCTGAGCAGAAGGCGACGCAGGTCGAAATGGGGGCTGGTTCGCAGATTCGACAGCCGGGAATTGCTCACGGTGGAGACGGCTTTGGAATGCGTCCGCCGGCCAAAAGCATCTCAACTCCTCGTCAACTCCTCGCCTACGATCTGGCACGCCAAACCTGCAAACGCTACAACTCCAGTTTCTTCCACGAACTGATCCCCGAATCCGCACCAATGGTCAAGGACATCGCAGAATTCTGGGGGCGGCATTTTTGGGCCGAGGGTGGACGCCCGAATACGCAACGACGACAATTCAACCACGACACTCAAGGAGCACCGCATGGACGTGTCCAAAAAGGAACGAGAAGACGCAAATCGAACCGGGTTGGTCGTGCGCACGAGACTGCTGGAGATCATGGATCTGCAAGCGGACATCGACGCCCTGCTGCGGGACCGGCACCCGACACCGTTCGGCTCGGCAGGGTGGGAGAATGCACGGCTGGAGACACTTCAACGGCTGGTGGCGATCACGGCGATCCAATTCGTACTCTTGGAGCCAGATGGCTGGGTGGCGGGCAACGACAATCTCAAGGCCGCTGCCGACAAGCTTCTGCAAATCATCTTCAGCCAATTGAAGACGCTTGGTGACAGGCCAACCAAGGCGTGACCGGATTCTGCCTGAACTTCAATCCCCATGGCCCCAACCGCAGCCGAGGCCCACATGACTGTCCCCGAATACGTCGATCCGAGCAAGCTGAAACCAGGTCCAATCCGTCATCGATCGCTGCCGCCGAGACTGCTGGAGCATATCGAGGCGGTGTTCGAGGTGATCGGGCCGTACCTGAACGCCACCTTGGAAGAGTTCGAGATCGGCTTCATGCGGGACAAGCACCCGGAGCAGGAAGTCGCCGTGTGGTGCGGCATCACCTCAGCCTGGATCGCCTACCACGAGAAGTACCTGGGTGGGGACGTGCTGCCGAATGACGACGAAAGGAAGATCGTAGCAGCACTGGTCGCGATTTCGACTGGTGTCGACGATACGGCCATGCTTGGCGTGCCAGCCGATGTCGGCCAGAAGTTGCTGGAGTGCTGCAGCGAGTCGGAGGGAGATTGACGTGGACACCGGCTTTCGGGGCCGCCCCACCGACTGAACCCCAACGTCCGTTCCTGGAACGGGGCGCCTACATTACGTTCCTGCGGATGCCGACCTACGACCCGGCGGCCTGGAAGCGGAGCGAGGACGGCATCCACGACGACGGTGGTAAGGCGACCATCGAACGAAACGGGAACTTACAGCGGAATGATGTTCGATCGTTCCCAATAGGTGGCAGGGCTGTTCGTAGGCACAAAGCTCAAGAAGGAGATTTGGCGATGAGAATCCAGGCATTTGCAGGTCTGTCGCTTGCTCTTGTAAGCTCCGTCTGGGCGGCAGAACCCAATATCGAGGCAACGACAGCGGGTATGCTGTTCGGCGAATCCTTCGAGGACGCCGACCTGGCAGGGCGAGGCTGGTACGACGGGACCAAGTTCCGCATCGTCGGGGATGCAGCGGCGGGAAAGGGCTGCGTCGAGTACGAATGGCCCGACCGCCAATCCGGCGTGCAGGGCTCGTCGCCCGTCCGTCGCTTGTTCGAGCCCACGGACGAGGTGAGCATCCGGTTCAGCCTGAAGCTGTC
>CAIYOB010001280.1 GCA_903927685.1 uncultured Planctomycetaceae bacterium | reverse complement strand
TGCCGTGATCGTCAGCGCAGAAAAAGAGCGCCGAACCACAGCCGCTCCTCGAACCCCGACCAAGGGGCGCAGCAGAACAGCGCATGGCCGGCGCCCCATACGAGGGGCGCTCGTCCAAGCACTGCCTCTGCTGCAAGGGCCCTCGGGCCCAGGTTGGTCGTTTTCGAGGAGGCAATTCTTGACGCTCGCGCGTCGATCCAGTTGTCGTCCGAGCCATGCCCACGGCGTGGCCGGGCCATTGAGCCTCGTCGGCTCGTTGTTGCGTTCCTTGTTTGTAACGGACGTTTCGCGGCCAAACGGCGACCGCTTGATCGCCGCATTTTACAGCAACTGACGACAGGTTCCAGCAGGTGACGATAACAGATCCTCGCCTGCACGGGCGGCAAGAAAGACGCGAAATCCCCATCTTGTTGGGGTTTCAGGGCGGCAGCGCGGGGCGAGGGGGGGGCTTTTCGGGTCTGGCGCGCCGATTTCTTGGCGTCATTCTCCGTCTGCAAAGGGACTTGGCGGAGTCCGTCTGGTCCTGTCGACGCCGCGCTGGCTGGGCTCGATGGCAGCGCCGCGATGTTGAAGTCGGATCGCGGAAACGGATAAAATGAAGTTGTCGCGCGACGGCGCGGCAACCTCGCCCGGCGGGGCTGCGGAGTTCTCACCTTCTCCGCGTCCCGGCCGGGCTTTTGAAAGGTGAGATCATGGCAAAGCGAGATGTTCCCCACGCGGGGCATTCTGACCCATCGACGAAGAGCACGGCGAGATCGCGAGAGGCCGCGTCTTTCGCGGCGCGCCGGCTGGTCTCTCTTCTCGGACGAATCCGAAATGGAGCCCGCAAGACACTGGACGCGATTCAATCCAAAGCGTTCTACGGGAGCCTCGACCAAGTGTTGCCCGTGACGCCCGAGGAAGTGAACGCAGCGGTATCGTACCTTTCGGAGCTTGGGTTGTGCCACGAAGAGACGCAGCAGTTGCGGCGTGATTATGACGGCTCTTGGAAAGCGGGCGGCTTCCTTCAGTCGCTTATGCGTAACCCGCCCCCTGTGCTCAACTATCCGGCGAGCGATGATGATCCTGATGATCCGGAAGTCGCACGCGTGAAGCAGGTGAATGCGGAGCGGTTTGCGGATCACGAACGGATGATAGACGATCAGAGAGGCATTGCCATCGACGCCGTTTCGGCCCTCTTGAATCGAGTCGACGATCTTGTCGAAGCCGTCGAATCAATGCCGCGTGGCGACCACAATGAGGCAGGCGCAGAGGCGGTCGTAGCGAACGGAGATGGAAGGCGGAATGAACGCGGCGGTGAGAATCCACCCAAGGATCGAACTGTCTCTGCCAAGAGCGAGAAGCAGATCGAACAAGCCATTCGCGACTTACCGCGCGCATCAACACAGAAGGCTGTGGCCGAAAAGGCTGGTGTAGATCCAAGGACCGTTAGGGACTCGAAAGCCTGGGCGAAGCGATGGGTATTATGGGATAGCGGCGAACCGTCCCTTGCCGATCAGGACACCCTGTTAGACTTACAGGATTTCGTCACCGCCAAGCTCGAAATTCTTCATCCAAAAACCAGAGCTAGGGTCGAACGACTTTTGGCACACGGCGACAAGCGAGACCAGTTATTTGGCCGTCTTGCCAAAGTCGACGAGGATCTGGCATCTCGCGGGAAATCGCTCCGTGGCT
>CAIYOB010001279.1 GCA_903927685.1 uncultured Planctomycetaceae bacterium | reverse complement strand
GGCCGGGATCAGGCACCCGGCGGCATCCGTGCGTGCGGCGCCCGGCGGCAGGTGTCGCACCCGGTGCTGGCGCCAGCTCTCTTCCAGGCGTTGGACTTGATCGGGCGGCACCGGGTTCCGCAGTTTGGCGGTTGGCCCGGACTCGCCCAGGGCCGTGTCGGCCCAGGTCTCGATCGCCCCCCGTTGGCGATCGAGCTGCCGGATGATCGCGCGCTGCAGCGGCGCCACCTCGCGGACGATCCGGGCAATGGCGGCCGTGGATTCCGCGATTTCCACGTGGCGGCAGGTCTCTTGCCAGACGCGCAGGAGCAGGTCATCGGGACGTCCAGCCCCGTTCGTCTCCGGCGCCGAGGCGGCCGCCTCGCCCGGTTCTTCCTTCACTCTTGACATCGCACAGCGTTCCTTGGCTTTCCGCAGCACTCGCGGCTGCTCCCCTCTGGCGAGACACCAACCGGCCGGCTCGCCTCAGACCTGATAGTCCTCGACGAACAGCCGCGAGTCGCGCGGCGTCACGAACACCTCCTCGCCGACGACAGCCGGCTGTTCGCGGAAACGCTCGTGGGACATTTCCACAAACAACGTCTGCTCGGCATCGGTCAGCAGCTCGACCTTGACGCGCGGCCCCGCCGCCTGGACCCGGAGCACCCGGGCCCGCAGGCCCTGACGCCCCTGGCCGTCCTTCCGCACCTCGAGATCGTGCGGCCGCACCGCCAGGCTCGCGCTGTCTCCCTGAATCCGGAGTCCTGCCGGCGCATCGACCACCAGCGAACCAAACACCGCCTTTCCCGCTTCGACTCTCCCGTGGAACACGTTGACGTGGCCCAGGAAGTCCATCACAAACGCGCTGGCCGGCTGATGAAACACTTCGTCGGGAGTCCCGACTTGTTCGATTCTCCCCTCGTTCATCACCACCACGCGATCCGCCACTTCCAAAGCCTCCTCTTGGTCGTGCGTGACGAACAGGCTCGTAATGTGGATCTCGTCGTGCAACCTCCGCAGCCAACGGCGCAGTCCCTGCCGCACCTTGGCATCGAGCGCGCCGAACGGCTCGTCCAGCAACAGCACCTTGGGCTGGATCGCCAACGCCCGGGCCAGAGCCACCCGCTGCCGCTGACCTCCGGACAATTGGGACGGATAACGGTTCTCCAACGCCTCCAGCTGGATCAACCGCAGCAATTGCCGGACGCGGGCTCGAATCTCATCCTTGGGCAACCGCAAGCGTTTCGGACGCACGTTCAAGCCGAAGGCGATATTGTCGAACACGGTCATGTGCCTGAAAAGGGCATAGTGCTGAAAAACAAACCCCACCTGGCGGCGTCCCACGGCCTGGCGGGCAACATTCTGGCCGTCAAACAGGATCGCGCCCTCATGCGACGAGTCAAAGGCCTCCAGTCCGGCAATGATCCGCAGCAGCGTCGTCTTGCCTGACCCCGATGGCCCCAACAGCGCCACCAATTCGCCGTCGGGAACGGTGAGCGACACGTCATTCAGGGCGAGAAAGCCGCCAAACGATTTGGTGATTCTGTGAACTTCGATACTCATCGGACTCCTACTCCCCGGGGCTCTCTCCGCTCCCCAAGCCGCCGCCCGCCGCGCCGAGTTCCCGCCGCGTGCGCCACTCGACCCAGGTCTTCAGCACGAGCGTGATCAGGGCCAGCACGGCCAGCAGCGAGGCCACGGCAAACGCCGCCACGAAGTTGTACTCGTTGTAGAGGATCTCCACGTGCAACGGCATGGTGTTCGTCTTGCCACGCAGATGGCCGGAGACGACGGAGACCGCGCCAAACTCGCCCATCGCCCGAGCATTGCACAGAATCACGCCGTACCACAGGGCCCACTTGACGTTGGGCAGGGTGACGCGCCGAAACGTCTGCCAGCCGCTGGCCCCCAACACTAACGCCGCCTCTTCCTCGTCGGTGCCCTGCTCCTGCATCAGGGGAATCAGCTCCCGAGCGACGAAGGGGAAGGTGACGAAGAGCGTCGCCAGCACGATGCCCGGGACCGCGAAAATGATTTGGATGTCGTGCGCGACCAGCCAAGGCCCGAACCAACCCTGCAGCCCAAACAGCAGCACGTAGATCAGCCCCGAGACCACCGGCGACACGGCAAACGGCAAGTCGATCAGCGTGATCAGCAGGCTCTTCCCGCGAAACTCGAACTTGGCGATGGCCCACGACGCCGCCAGGCCGAAGACGATGTTCAGCGGGACGGCGATCCCCGCCACCAAGAGCGTCAGGCGGATCGCCGCCACTGCGTCCGGCTGCTGGCAGCTCTCCAGGTACGCGCCGAGCCCCTTCCGCAGGGCCTCGATGAACACGGCGACCAGCGGGACGACCAGGAACAAACCGAGGAACGCCAACGAGACGGTGATGATCAGGCACTTGACCCAGCCCGGGTCGCCAACCGCGCCGACCGGCGCCGCGGGACGGAGCGGAGTCAAGCGGGATCTCGCGAGGCCACCCATGACTCAGCTCCCTCCTCGCCGCTGCCGCGTGCTGTACCACTGGATGGCGTTGATCACCAACAGCAGCAGGAAGGACAGGATCAGCATCACGGCCGCCAGCGCCGTCGCCCCCGCATAGTCGTACTGTTCCAGCTTGACGAGGATCAACAGCGGCACGATCTCCGTCTTCAGCGGCATGTTTCCGGCAATGAACACGACGGAGCCGTACTCGCCCAAGGCGCGGGCAAAGGCGAGCGCGAAACCGGTCAGCAGAGCGGGCAGGATCGCAGGCACGATGACGCGGCGGAAGGTCTGCCAGCGGCCGGCGCCCAGGCTGGCGGCCGCCTCTTCCAACTCCGGTTCGAGATCTTCGAGTGCCGGCTGCAGCGTGCGGACGACAAAGGGCAGGCCGATAAACGTCAAGGCAATCGTCACGCCCAGAGGCGAGAACGCCGCCTTGATCCCCCACGGTTCGAGCCACCGCCCAATCCAGCCGCTCGGGGCGTAGAGGGACGTCAGCGCGATGCCCGACACGGCCGTCGGCAGCGCAAACGGCAAGTCGACAATCGCGTCCAGGAGGCGTCTTCCCGGAAACGTGTACCGCACGAGCATCCAGGCTACGGCGAAGCCGAAGAAGGCGTTCAGCAAGGCGGCAGCCAACGAGGCGCCCAGGCTCAGGCGAAACGCGGCCAGCGCACGCGGACCGCTGACCGTCTCCCAAAGGTGTTCCCACGGCGCGGTCGCCGTCTTGACGAACAACGCGGACAGCGGGACCAGGACGATCAGGCCCAGATACAGCAGCGTGTATCCCAGCGTCAAACCGAAGCCGGGCAGAACACTGCGTCGCCTCCACCGAATCCCCATCGCCAACTCCCAGTTCGCCCCTCGTCCCTGGCCTCACTTGCCCAACGCATAGATCTGGTCAAACACGCCACCGTCGGCAAAATGGGTCTGCTGGGCTTTCTGCCAGCCGCCGAAGACCGTGTCGATGTCCAACAGTTCGACTTGAGGAAACCGTCTCAGATCCTCGGCCGGAACTTCTTCCGGCTTCACCGGCCGGTGATAGTGCTTCGCGACGAGCCGTTGCCCGACAGGGCTGTAGAGGTAGGTCAGATAGGCCTCGGCCACCTCCCGCGTGCCGTGCCGGTCGACCCACCTGTCGACGACCGCCACCGGTGGCTCCGCCCGGATGCTGATCGACGGCACGACGATATCGAACTTGTCGGGACCGAGTTCATCGATTGCCAAGAACGCCTCGTTTTCCCAGGCCAGCAGAACGTCGCCGATATTCCGCTGCACAAAGGTGTTCGTCGAGCCGCGGGCGCCGGAGTCGAGCACAGGAACCCGGCGGAACACCTCGGTCACGAATTGTCGAGCTTTGGCCTCTGCGGCCGTCACTCGCGCCGCCTGCTGCGGGTCGCGCAGCGCGGCCAGGTCACCGAGTTCCCTCTTCAGTGCGTACGCCCAGGCGGCCAGGTAGTTCCAGCGAGCGCCGCCGGAGGTCTTGGGGTTCGGCGTGATCACTTCCACGCCCGGTTTCACCAGGTCACTCCAGTTCGTGATCCCATTCGGGTT
>CAIYOB010001278.1 GCA_903927685.1 uncultured Planctomycetaceae bacterium | reverse complement strand
TCTTGTCCAGTTCCCGCCGCCGCATGCTGCCCGCTGCATTCGCGTAAGCCCCGGTGTGAATTTCCACGGCATTCGCACCGGCACGGGCTGCGGCACGGATCTGCGGCTTGGACACTGCCTTTGGCTGCGCAATTCTCCGCGTACGCGGGAGTCCTTGGTGCCCAAATAGCCCTTCACAGCGTCTGGTGTATACTGGCTCCACTCCCTGTGAGCAATCGACTTTTCGTCGGTGCAACATCGGGGCTCATCCTATTCGGAGCGGCCGAAGCGGGGATGCATGCCGCCCAGGCTATACCGAGTTTTCCGGTCGGCACAGATGCACTCTGCTTTCATGCACTCTGCTTGCCACTGATTCTCCTCGCCGCGCAAGTGCCCGTGTGGATCCTGCGGTTCTGTTTTCGCTGTCAAATCGTCCACGGCGACGACGCTTCCGCGACTTTGGGCCCACTGCGGATTAGCCACTTGCTGGTCGCGACGGCGGTCACGGCGGTTGCGTTGGCGTTGGCGCGAGTCGCGCTCTGGCAGTCCAGAGAAGCGTTGCTGGGTCAAGATAGCATGGTTGCTCTAGCCTGCGCGGTGCTCGTCATTATGCTGATCAGCACCATAGTCGTCTTGCCTACGGTTCTGGCTGCGTTGTACTCGCGCCGCTGGAAGATGACTCTTGGAATCACGGTTGCTGTAGTTTCTGCTATCATTGTCGGAGTTGTGACGCTGTCGCCGGTTCGTGTTGGCGGACGAATTTGGTGGGACCAGGTTCTTGTCGCGATTGTCTTCCCAGAGAGTTTCCTTCTCGCCTTGTCAGCGCCGCTGGTTATGGCTCGCCAGCTCGGATACCGCTTACGATTCGGCAGAAGCTGATGAACTCCGGCATTCATCAAAGCGTGTGGCCGAAGGGACCCCAAGGCAGAAATCGCTCGCACGTGGGAGTCGAGCGACTTTTCATACCATCAATCTATCGTGAACAAGACAGCGCTGGCCCGCATGGCAGCCCGCCGCACGCCCGATCTGCTACAATTCCTGCTGCCACAAACTCGACCGTCGCCCGCAGCGGCGTCGAGGTCCAGAACCACCGAGGGTATGAACCATGACAACCAGAACCCTGCTGTCGCTTCTTACCGCATCGCTGATTTCCGCCGCCGTTGGTGCAGCCGAACGCAGCATCGCACCAGGGCAATTGCAGGAATTGCTCAAGCAGTTCCCTGCGGCCGACGCGAACGGCGACGGCCAACTGACGCTGGACGAGGCCCGGGCGTATCGGCAGAAGATGACGGCCAAGGGCAAGCGAACGGCCAAGCCCTCGACCAGCGGGGCCGCCCGGCCTGCGCCGACGCGGGCCAATGTGTCGTACGGTCCGCACGAGCGGAATGTGCTCGATCTGTGGCTGGCCAAGTCCGACGTTCCCACCCCTCTGGTCGTCTTCATCCACGGCGGCGGATTCGTGAACGGCGACAAGTCCGTTGCGAACCCCGACGGGATCCGGCGTTGTCTGGACGCGGGCGTCTCGTTCATGTCGATCAACTATCGCTTCCGGCAGCACGCGGCGATCCAGGACATTCTCCGCGACGCGGCCCGGGCGATCCAATTCGTCCGGCTCCGCGCCCCGGAATACAATCTCGACCCGCAACGGATCGCTTCCTTTGGCGGGTCGGCAGGCGCCGGCACCTCGCTGTGGCTCGCCGTGCACGACGACCTGGCCGATCCAGACAATGCCGACCCGGTGCTCCGCCAGTCCAGTCGGCTCGCCGCCGCGGGCTGCTTGAACG
>CAIYOB010001277.1 GCA_903927685.1 uncultured Planctomycetaceae bacterium | reverse complement strand
CTACGGGCCAGCCACGGCCAGAAGCAGCAACGAACGTAGGGAGAGCAGCGAAGTTGTTGTCATAGTCAAGTAAGCGTAGCCGAGCGGCCGTCTTTGGTCAAGCCTCGAAATTTGGGAGCATTCTTGTTAGCGGAGCGGCGCGAGCCGCCTGGTTTTCGGACTATGCTACCGGACGGCTTGCGCCGTGCCGCTCACCAATCGGCATTGGCCCGGCGCCCGCGCGATCGGTTCGGGCCCTACGCCTTGCCGGAGCGTGCTCAGTGCAGCAGGATGGTGTCCTCGTGTTCATAAGCCGGCGCACAGCAGCACAGGAAACGCAGCGTCAGGCCGCCCGTGTTGCAGATCTGATGCTGCGCCCCCGGCGGGATGGCGATGGCGTCGCCGGGACCGACCTCGCAGGTCTCGTCGCCCACCTGCATCCGTCCCGTGCCTGCCAGGATATAGTAGATCTCCTCGGTTCGCGGGTGGTAGTGCGGGGTGGTTGTCGCCCCGGCGGGCAGGCGAGCTTCGGCGAGACTCTGGTTGCCGATACACGAGTTCCGGTGGGCCAGCAGTTCACGGATCTCGGAACCGTCCTTGGTCGTAAAGGCCGTCACTCGGTCGATATTCCGCACATCCATGACATTACGGCCCGACTCGGGTACGAAGTCCGTCGTGCCAGACGCGCGGCTGGGCCGCGGGGGCAGCTTGAGGCTTGTGCCAAGCCGGGATGCCGCCGTAGGTTTGAGCGTGATTGAACCCGGGCGTTCCCAGCGGCCGATTGCCGGACTGCGATCCGGTTGGGTAACCGGACTGCGGCATCCAGGTTTGCGTCGCCCCGTTATTCAGGTTGTACGTATACACGGGGCCCACGCTCGAATAGTACGGATTCGCGTTGATCTGGACGTAGCGGCCATCCGGCGACACATTGGCCGACGCTCCAAACCACGTGCCTTCGGGCAGCCACGTCACCACGGGCGCGTAGCCCAAGCCGTAGCCGGCGTTGCGCTGCCAGATCTCCGTCTCCAGGGCCCGGCGGAGGAACTGCAGACGAGCAAGTTCCTGACCGGCCTGCTGCATGAGTTGATCCTGCTGCTGGCCGAATTGCTGCATCTGTTGCTGGACCTGCTGGGGTTGGTCGTCGGCCGGCAACTGCTGGGCGAGCACCGCATTGGTCAAGCCGTCGACCTGCTGAGGCGTCAGCCGGTCGACTTTGGCCAACAGCGGCTGCAGTTCCCGATTGTTCTTCAAACCGTTGGCCAGTTGCGTGCGGAGCCAGCGACGTTTTTCGGCCGTGCTCCGCAACACAGGCGGCTTGGCATCAGTCTTCTTGTCGCCCGCCACCAGGGGAACGCCGGCGCCCAGAATCTGCGTTTCCTCCGGTTTGTCCTGTCCCAGCACCGCCGTCGCTCCACCCCACGCCGGAGCAAAGACGATTGCCGCCGCAGCGAATACGGACGCGATGGTCATCACGGTCTTCATTTCCCTGTCCCCTTGTGCAATTCAAGCCCCCGCCACGGAGAGCACCAGATGCAATCCCTGTGCCGGAGCGCAGTCTCGCCCGCACATCCGCTACATCCCCTGGTATCTTATCGACTTCCCGTCGGTTTGGCAAAAGCGAGGATGAGCAAACTTCACGATTTCTGCTGCGCTTTTGACTGCGCTGCGGCGATTTCGATAACGCACGCTGACCAATCCAGACCGCTAGCGGGTCGTCAGATCGTCGCAGGCGGAGTAGAATGGCGTGGTGTCGGACGGGGTGCCGCGCATCGCAACCCGAAGCGTCAGCAGGGAACCACGACGGAGCCTCGCTCTGGCTTCGAGTTACGGTCATCTGTCTGGGTGGGCTGTATGCAAGTCAAAACACTGATCGAACTCTTGAGACAATTTAATCCGGAAGCCGATGTTCGCCTGTCAGTCGCGTTGCCGGGGCGAGTGATCGCGACCCGCGAGCAGGTGCGAGTGGCAGACTACGGTGGCGGACCAGAATTGGCCGCCGTGTTTGACCCGCGTCAGTTTCACGTGTACGTCGGCTGCGGCATGGGTCAAGTTCTGAGCGACCAGCGAGCGGAGGCGGCCCCGACGTTGAACCGCCATGCCGATCGACTGGCTGTCGACGTCGATCTGGGAGAATACGAGACGGAGGAACTGACCGCCAGGGTGCGTGACTTTTTCAATTACCACCGCCGGCCCGGCCGGCCGCTGTCTGATCCCGACTTCGACTACGCCAGTTGGATTGCTCCCCGGACCAGTTCCGGCGCCTACAACGAGCACATCGCGGCGATTCTGAGCGAGCGGCTGCTGAAGGACTAAGCCGCGTGCCTTGCTCCGGAGCCACACAGGTCGCCCCTGAGCCGTTTTTCCATAGTGGGACGGATTGGCAATCCGTCCTACGAGAGATGACGCCCCTCGGCTTCTCAGCAGGTCAATGCCGACTCGCGAGCGGCAGCGCCGCCGGCTTCTCGCAGGGGCGATTGCCTCTCCGGACGGCTGTCGGGCATTGCCAACCGCAGACGCGGCTTGCCGGCGGCGATGCGCGCCAGCGGCGCCTGCCGGCGGAGCACGACTGCGGCCTGGGGCGTGCTGGTCGGGGGCGTGGCGGCCTGGGCCTCCGCCTCTGCTGCGGCCAACTCGGCCTCGTCCCGCGCCGCGACTTCGCCGCGGACGACCCGCACGTCTCCGGGTGCTTCAATCCCGACCCGGACTGTGTTACCTTGAATCCGCACGATGGTGATCGTGATGTTGTCGCCGATGTGAATCGTCTCTTGCAGCTTCCGCGTCAGCACTAGCATGGCACACTCCTTTGCTTCCGTTTGTCCCGGTTGATTTCTTATCACACGTGTCAAGACCAATGCAGACGATGTGCCAAACAGGAAACAAGGAACCGGCCGTTTCGCTAACCACTGGAATCCGTGGGGGTTAGGTGCATGAGTTGATTCTGTCGCCGCCGCACGGATGGCGTTGCCAGTGAAATTCTTTCTGATTTTGCTCCCAATCTTTCCAAAAAATGTCTCTCGCCCGTCATTTTCTCGGTTTTGCCCAATCTGCCCTCGCCGCTGCCGCGGACCACCTGATCCAACGGTATCAGCGTGGGACGATCGCCGACATGAGCAGCGTCATTGTCGTGTTGCCCGGGCGGCGTGCGGGTCGGCGTCTACTGGAGATCCTGGTCGAACAGACGCAGCTGCGAGGCTTGGTGCTGTCGCCACCGACCCTCGAGACGGTGGGGCAATTGCCCGAGCACCTGTATCAGGCCCAACGCCCCTTTGCTAGCAGCTTGGCGCAGCAATTGGCCTGGGGGCGAGTGTTGCGCGACGCGGACCGCGCGCGGCTGCAGTGCGTGGTCGCCGCCCCGACGACGGCCGACGACGTGGTCGGCTGGATCGATTTGGGCCAGTCCGTGGGACAATTGCACACGGAACTGGCGGCGGACGTGCTGGATTTTCGCGACGTGGCGGAGCGTGGGCGGGAGTTGGAGGCGTTTGCCGAATTTGAACGGTGGGCCACGCTGCGGGAATTGCAGACCGCCTACCTGGCCCTGCTGGACTCGCTGCAGTTGTGGGATGTGCAGACGGCCCGCTTGGTTGCGATTCGGGAGCAGGAGTGCCGGACCGACCGCGATGTGATCGTACTGGGGGCGGTCGACATGCCGCAATCACTCCGCCAAATGCTGGACCAGGTTGCAGCGCGGGTCACCGTGTTGGTCCACGCGCCGGAGGATTGGGGCGAGCGATTTGACGACGACGGCTGCCTGATTCCTGACGCCTGGCAGGGCGTCCGCATCCCGCTGGATGCGCAACGAGTCCATCTGGCCGATGGTCCCGCCGAGGTCGCCGACCGGGTGGCCCGGACGCTGGCCGGTTGGAACGGCCGGTACCGAGCCGACGAGATCACGATCGGGCTGGCCGACGAGCAGCTGACTCCGTACGTGTCGCGACAATTGCACGACTGTGGGATCGCCGCGCGGCCGGCCGTGGGCCGCCCCAGTTCGGAAACGGCGCCCTACCGGCTGTTAGCCGCGTGCGAGGCATATCTGCGCAGCGACCGGTACACGGAATTCGCGGCCTTGGTGCGGCACCCGGACATGTCGGCTTGGATCGTCGGCGGGACGGTCGCGGCGGGCTGGCTGGAACGACTGGACGAGTACTACGGCGAACACCTGCAGGCCCGGCTGCGCGACGACTGGCTGGGCGACGACGCACGAGCCCGGCCGGTGCGGCAGGTAGTCGCACGGGTCGAGACCTTGCTGACCCCGTTCCGCGGCGTGGCTCGTCCCTGGAGCCAGTGGAGCGAAGCGGTGCGCGAGTTGTTGCGGCAAGTGTACGGCGAGCGGGAGTGGGATCGCGAGCGAGAGCCGGAGCGGATCTGCCTGGAGGTATTCGGGCAGATCCAACAGGCGCTGGCGGCGGTCGAGAGCCTGCCGGCGCGGCTCATGCCGACGATCGACGCGGCGACGGCCATTCAGTTGATCTTGCGGCAACTGGGGGCGACGACGGTGCGGTTTGATCCGGCTGCGATCGAGTTGCTGGGCTGGCTGGAACTGCCGCTGGACGACGCCGCGGCGCTGGTCGTGTGCAGCTTCAACGAAGGCTATCTCCCGTCCTCGGTGAATGCCGACGCCTTCCTGCCGAACGCTCTGCGCACGCGTTTGGGCCTGCAAGACAACTCGCGGCGTTACGCGCGCGATGCGTACGCGCTGAGCGTGCTGGCCGCCGGCGACCGGCAGCTGGACCTGATCGTGGCGCGCCACGACAGCCAGGGCGATCCGCTGGCGCCCAGCCGCCTGTTGTTTGCCACCGAGCGGGACGAGATTCCGCGGCGGGCCTTGCGGTTCTTCGCCGAACCGCCGGCCCGACATGACTTGCCGCCGCTGGCTGGCCGTCTCCAGGCCGGCCGCAGCGAATCCGGATTCGTCGTGCCCCGACCGGCACCGCTGGCGGAGCCGATTCGCGAGTTGCCGGTGACCGCGTTCCGGGATTACCTGGCCTGTCCGTACCGCTTCTATCTGCGGCGCGTCCTCAAGCTGCAGACGGCGGACGATGCCGCCGAGGAACTGGACGGCGGACGGTTCGGCTCGCTGGTCCACGAGGTGCTGCGGCAGTTCGGCCTGGGCACCTCGCGGGACTCGACGGACGCGGAGGAAATCCGCCAGCAATTGCGCGAACTCTTGCAGCAGGCGACGGCGAACCAATTCGGCCGCCACCCGCTGGCGTCGGTCCAGGTCCAGCTGGAGCAGCTGCGGCTGCGTCTGGACCGCTTCGCCGACAAACAGGCCGAACGAGCGGCAGCGGGCTGGCGGATTGAAAGCGCCGAGGGCGAGGGCCGCGAGCACACCGATGCCGTCTTGGATGTCGAAGGCAGGCCCCTGCTCCTGCGGGGACGCATCGACCGGATCGACATCCATTCCCAGACGGGCCAGCGGGCGATCCTGGACTACAAGTCTGCCGATTCCGCCAAGACGCCGGAAAAGGCGCACCAGCGGGGCGACCAGTGGATCGACCTCCAATTGCCCCTGTATCGGCATCTGGCCCGCAGCATGGGGATCACCGGCGCGGTGCAGCTGGGCTACGTGCTGTTGCCCAAGGATGTGGACCAGGTCGAGTTCTGTATGGCCCAGTGGACGGACGAGCAGTTGAACGAAGCCGACGACATCGCCCGCCAGGTGGCCAACCACATCTGGCAGGAAGACTTCTGGCCGCCAGCCGACCCGGCCCCCGATTTCTCCGAGGACCTGGCCGCGATCTGCCAGGACCAGGTGTTCGAAAAGCAGCTCGGCTAGGCGCGCCGTCTAGGGCAGGGGAAACTCGAAGCGACTGCCGGCGTGACATGCTTTGGCTCAAGACTACCGCGTCGGCCTGATGCAGAGGTGCGTCCAGTTTGAACGCGTTGGCCGCCAGCACGGTGCCTTGCCCCGTGTCCAGCAGCACCCGCTGGCCCGCCCGCTCGATCCAGTACGCCAAGCCGTGCTCGCCCAGCACGCCCGGGCCCTGGGCGGTGTTTTCCACCACGACGGTAATCCGAATCTTGTCAGGCGTCATGTCAATGGCCGCAGGAATGGCGGGAATGGTCGCATGCGTTGCCGGCGCTGGCAAGTCCTCCGTCCAGGAAAGCCCGCGCCAGCTGTTCCGGAGACTGGGCCGCCGCGCCCAGGATGACTTGGACGCCTTGCTCGGCGAGCAAGGCCTGGGCACGCGGCCCCATGCCCCCGGCGATCACCACCCGGGCGCCCTGCTCGACCAGCCACCGCGGCAGCACACCCGGCTCGTGCGGCGGCGCAGGGAGGCGTTTGTGCTCGGTGACCGTCCGCTGCTCCCGATCGACCTCGAACAGCACAAACTGCTCGGCGCCGCCAAAGTGTTCACTGAATCGGCCGCCTTCCAACGGAATTGCCAAGAGCATTCAATACCCTTCCTCGGTTTTGGTTTCTGTCAACAGCTGTGACTCGCGCCGGCAGCTACCGTCCCGTTGACGGCGACGCTTGCGGCGACCACAGCCCGGCAAGGCGAACCGGTCCTGCTCCAGCGTTTCCGTTTGAAACGCCTGGACGACGTCCTCCACCTCGCCGCACACTTGGGACACGACTTGAATCCCAACCCCCGCCAGCACCGTCTCGAAGCCCTTGGAAATGGCCCCGCAGATCACCGTCTGGACGCCCAGGTCGAGCAGCTTGGCCGCGCGGCCAAGCAGGTCGGTGCCGGGCAGGTCCATCTGGACCTCGCTCCGACCGACCTCCTGCCGGTCCCGAATGTGGACGACCAGGAACTGCCGAGCTTCGTCGCAAACCGGGGACACACGCGATTGCCAGTGGGGAATTGCGATCTTCATACCGCGGAGGCTGTGCACTTTTTGCGCCAAAGGTACCGGCAGGCTTGCGCCGGCCGTTCGCCGGGGCCGACTGGCAAAGTGCAATAGCCACGTAGGGGTCCGAGTGTGGCGTTTTGCCGGACCCGTTACTGCTTTCTGCCCTTGGGGCTGGGCACGTCGATCCCCGTGGCTTTGATTTTTCGATGCAGCGTGCTGGGGTCGATCCCCAGTTGCTTGGCCGCCGCGGTCCGGTTGCCTTGGTGCTTGCTGAGCGCGTCGCGAATCAGCCAGTGCTCCGTGGCCGCCAACGTCATGCCGCTCAGCTCCGGCAGCGTGCCGACGGCGCTGGAGGTGCGCAGATGAGGAGGGAGATGCGCCAGTTGGACCAGTCCGCTGCGGCACAGCACGAAGGCGTGCTCGATGACATTCTCCAACTCGCGGACGTTGCCGGGGAAATCGTACTCCATCAGCCGGGCCAGGACCTCGTCCGCGACGCCGACGACGTCCTTACCCTGCAGCCGATTGAACTTGGCGATGAAATGATCGATCAGCAACGGGATGTCTTCGCGGCGCTCGCGGAGTCGCGGCAGTGGGAGCCGGACCACGTGAATCCGGTAGAACAAATCCTCGCGGAAGTTGCCTGCCTGAACCAGACCGGCCAGATCCTGGTGCGTGGCCGCCAGCACGCGGACGTCCGTGGCGACCGTCTGGACGGAACCCAGCGGCTCGTAGACGCGTTCCTGGAGCACCCGCAGCAGCCGGGTTTGCATGGCGGGCGAAATATCGCCGATTTCGTCCAGGAAGATGGTCCCGCCGTCGGCCAGCGCAAAGCGGCCGGGTTTGTCCCGCCGCGCGTCGGTAAACGCGCCCGCTTTGTACCCGAACAGCTCCGATTCCAGCAGCGTGTCGGGCAAGGCGCCGCAATTGATGGCCACAAACGGCTGGTCCTTGCGCCGCGACAGCGAGTGGATCGCGCGGGCAAACAGCTCCTTGCCGGTCCCGCTGGCGCCCTCGATCAAGACGGTGCTCTCGCTCTCGGCCAGCAGCGGCAGCAGCTGGAACACCTGCCGCATCGCCGCGCTGTGGCCGACGATATCGGCAAAGCTGTGCTTGCCTTCCAGTTCCTTGCGGAGGTCTTCGACTAAGCTCAAATCGCGGAACGTCTCGACGCCTCCGATCGCGTTGCCGCGCCGGTCCCTGAACACCGCCGTGGAAATGCTGATCGGAATCCGCTGGCCTTTGACCCCCAGCACATAGACCGCCTTGTTGACCACCGGGCGGCCCGTCGCCAACGTCTCGCGCAACGCACACGAGGCTTCGCACAAGCTGGCGCGAAACACTTCGCAGCACGGGCGCCCCAGGGCTTCCTGACGTTTGACGCCCGTGATCCGCTCGGCGGCCCGATTGAACGACGTGATCTTCCAGTCCCGGTCGACGGTGAACACTCCGTCGTTGATCGAGTCGAGGATCACGCCCTGGAATTCGTCGGGATTGGCAGTGGTCATGGGCCCGCCAGCTCGAATCCCCGGCGCCGGGCCAATTCGTCGGGCCGCGGGTCGATGCGGGCCACGTGCTCGTGGGACAGGACCCGAGGCCCGCCGCCTGCCAGCGTTCCGCTCACGATGCGGCAGGCCTTGACCAGCATCTGGGTGATGTTCAGCACCTCTTGGGCCGTGCTGCCCAAGGCGATCACGCCGTGGTTCTCCATCAGCAGGACCTTGGGAACGCGTTGGTGGGCCGCGACGAACTGCCGCACGCGGTCGCGGACGGTCAGGGCCAGCGGCAGGCCCGGGTCCGTGTAGGGGATGTAGACCTGCGCCGGGCCGAGCAGCACGACCTGGTCGGGAAACAGCGACCCGGAGAACAGTTCGCGGCTGCGCTGGCTGCACAGCAGCGAGACGGCCGCCGTGGGATGGGTATGCCCCACGAACTGGATGCCGTCCAGTTGCAAGCACAGGGCATGCAAGAAGGTCTCGATCGACGGGGCGCGGGCGCCTTCGACCGTCACGGCCTTGAGCAACTGCTTGACACCGGCGTCCGTCAGGGGCGGCCCGTCCATCGCTTCCATGAGCGGGGCGAAGCGGACGCGCACAAAGCTGTCGCGACTGGCCCGCACCAGTTCGGTGCCCGAGGCTTTGACCCAGAACGAGTCAGCATCCGCGCGCACGGACGTGTTGCCTTCGCCCAGGATCACGTAATCGTTCGCGGGCACGCCCAGCGCCTGGGACATGCCGATCAATTGTTCCAAGACGTCACTCATGAATTCTCTCCAGCACTTGGTTACGCAGCGGCCCGGCGCCGGCCAGGAACTGTTCGGCAATCCGCCGCAGATGGTCCCGACCCTCGGCGAGGTTGTGCGCCAACCCCTGGGTGAAGTGAGTGGTTTCCGCCCCGATGATGACCAAGTCG
>CAIYOB010001276.1 GCA_903927685.1 uncultured Planctomycetaceae bacterium | reverse complement strand
TCGCAAGCGGCTTGCCTTAGAATACCGGACGCATAAAATTCGGGGCATGCATTCCATTTCTGCCCGCGGAACCTCTGGCACCCAGGCGCGTCGAAGGGACGAACGGGGGGCGAATCCGATCGGGCAGTTATTTCTCCGGAAAAGGTGACGCATGGGTTACGGACGGTCTGGACAGCGGCGCGGTGGAGAGCGGCAGCGGTGTGCCCGATTGGGAGAAGAAAAGATGTCGCGGAGTAAGTCCAGGGATTTCCCCCGGACGCGACACCTGCTTTTGGAGAGCTTGGAATCTCGTCAGTTGCTCGCGGCCGCCCCCGAACTGTTGGTGGATTTGAATCCCGATGGGTTGTCCGCGACACGCGGGTTCACGCTGGTTGGTGACACGGTGTACTTTTCGGATGGCGGAGCCCAATTGTGGGCGACCGACGGCACGCCCGCAAACACCGCCCTGGTCAAGGATCTGTTCCCCGGATCGAGCCTGACCGAGTCGGCGAAGATCGTCGATTTTTCCGCTGCGGGCAGCGTTCTCGCCTTCGTCGTCTTTGATGATCATGGCACTCCGGGCGACGGCTCGGCCACCGACGACCGCGTACAGATCTGGAAGAGTGATGGGACGCCGCCGGGAACGGTTCTGGTCAAGGACCTTGGACTTGGTTCCACCATCCCGTCCTACGGCGGGAAATCCTTGACGACCGTCGGCCAGCTCGTCTTTGCTGGCATCAGCACGCCTGGGTTTGGCTACGAGCTGTGGGTTAGCGACCTGGACCCCGCCAACTCAGGCGGAACCCACCTGGTCAAGGACATCTTTGCCGGGACCGGCGGTTCCTATCTATCGGACCCGCTGGCGTATGCGGGCAAACTGTACTTCGCGGCGGACGACGGCACCCATGGCGCGGAGTTGTGGTCCAGCGACGGCACCGAGGGCGGCACCCAGCTGGTCAAGGACATCAAGGGTGCGCTTGGCAACAACTACGGCTCGTACCCGACCGGAATGACGGCCGGCGAAGGTGGTTTCTTTTTCCTGGCCTCGGATTCGGGCGGGGACGAAGACTTGTCGACCACGAACGACAATCGGGTCGAGTTGTGGACGAGCGACGGCACGCTGGGCGGCACGAGCCTTGTGTACGCATTCGATTTGGCAACGTCTTTGCCATGGGGGGGCTTGGGTTTTCCGGAACTGACGTACGTGCCGGAAGCGGGCAAGCTGTTCGCCGTGGTCGAGCATCAGGATGGCGGTCTGCGCAGCCAGGATCTGGTCTGCTGGGATGGAGCCGGGGCTCACCACTGGAACCTGTACCCCGGCGGCAACGACGCCGTCGGCAACCTGTCGCCCGCCTTTGGGTTGCTTGGCTTCGCCGCCAGTGACGCGACGCATGGCCGCGAGCCCTGGCTTTCGGACGGGGATTCGGGCAACTCGAACGGCACGTTCATGATCAAGGATATCAACGCTGGACTGGAATCGGGAGTCAGCTCGGGGGATGTGGGATTGGCTCCATTTCCTGCCTTGGGAGGCATTGTCTATTTCCCGGCGAACGACGGCGTGAACGGAACCGAACTGTGGCAATCGAACGGGAGCGAGGGCGGCACTGTCTTGGTCGCGGACATCCGACCCGGCAGCGGGCTTGGGCAGCCCTACAGTTCCTATCCCGATTTCCTGACGGCAGCCCAAGGCAGACTGTTCTTCGCGGCCGATGACGGGTGGGGCTACGATCCCTGGGTTCTATCGCCTCCGGTACCCGACGAGTTCGATTTTGGCGATGCCCCAGATCCCTTGTACCCGACGCTGCTGGCCAGCGACGGCGCGCGGCACTTGATCGAACCAGGGTTTTGTCTCGGTGGCACCGTCGATTCCGAAACGGATGGACAACCTGATACGTACGCCAGGGGGGATGACAACGATGGCAACCAGGACGACGACGGTGTGTTCTTTGTCCAGTCCTTCCACCCCGGCCAGGCGACGCGAGTCGATGTCGTTGTCACGGACGGGACCGGCGCCGGCGGCCTGTTGGATGCGTGGATCGACTGGAATCAGGACGGGGACTGGGCGGACGCCGGCGAGCAGGTCTTTGCGAATCAGCCGCTGACCGCCGGGGCCAGCGTCTTGTCGGTAAGCACTCCAGCGGATGCCGTCCTAGGCACGACGGCCGCCCGCTTTCGCTTGAGCCGCGCCGGGGGCCTGTCGCCGACGGGGTCAGCGACCGACGGTGAAGTGGAAGATTACCTGATCCTGGTCAAGGATCTGCAGGGGATGGACTTCGGAGACGCGCCCGCCCCCTACCCCACCTACTCGGGAGCGGTGGGGGCGGTCCACGGCCGAGGCGATACGGGCCTGCACTTGGGCGCCGCGGTCGATTGGGAATACGATGGCCAGCCGGAACCGGCCGCGGCGGGCGACGACAACCACAACTTGGCTGACGAGGATGGGGTCCAATTGCTCACGGCGTTGGTCCCGGGCAGAAACGTTCAGTTTCGAGTAACCGCGTCGAAAGCGGGCGTCCTCAACGCTTGGCTGGACACCAACGACGACGGCGACTGGGCCGACGCGGGCGAGCATTTTGTGGTGAACCAGTCGTTGACGGCCGGCGCCAACGACTTGACGCGGCTTCTCCCCCCGGAGGCGACCGTGACGGAGTCGACATTCGCCCGCTTCCGTTTCAGTTCGCAGTCCGGGCTGGAACCGCGCGGCTGGGCTCCCGACGGCGAAGTCGAGGACTACGAAGTCTCGATCCGGACGGCCCGCCAGTGGGTGGTCAATTCGACGGCGGACACGGCGGATGCCAATCCTGGTGACGGGATCTGTGCGGACGCCAGCGGAGCCTGCACGTTGCGGGCGGCCATTCAGGAGGCGAACGCGCTGCCGAACCTCGCCGGCGGCCCGGACGTGATCGAGTTCCAGATTCCCGGCCCCGGCCCGTACACGATTCAGCCGGGGTCGGCGTTGCCGACGATCACCGGTCCGGTGGTGATCGATGCCACGACGCAAGCGGGCTACGTGGGGACGCCGGTGGTGGAGTTGAACGGCAGCTTGGCGGGAGCCACGTCGTCGGGCCTGGT
>CAIYOB010001275.1 GCA_903927685.1 uncultured Planctomycetaceae bacterium | reverse complement strand
TCGATAAGTACGCCTGCTTGAAGGGGTCGTCGGGCCGGAAGCCGATGGCGCTGACGTGGATCGCCGAGCTGCGCGTCTGCCGCGGCTCGTGCCGGTATTCGACGGAGGCTTGACGGAAATTGACCCCCGGAAAATCGAGGCGATACGTGCGGCCTGCGACCAACGGCTGCGGCAGCTTCAAGAACACCTCGACGCCGTGCGCCAGCGAGCGGTAGGCGTTGGGTTTGCGTTTCCACCACACCGCCGTGGGCGTCGCGGCGTCATCTCGTGGGTTAGGTCTCGGCCCCGACTCTCCCTGGGCAATTCGATACGCCCGCGGCTCGCCGATCGTCTCCTCGGTCAGCGCCTGCCCGACGGCCGTGTCTTCCGGCTTGATCCGCCCGGCGTTGATCGCCAAGTGGCCGAGTTGCTCCTGCTTCTTGCCCGTCTTGCGCACGACGACGACGTCCAGCGGCGACTCTTGAATCTGGCCGTGCTCGACGACCAGCGCCCGCTCGTTGCCCTTGCGCTGCAGTTCGTCGTCCGGCTGGGGTTCGTAGGCGACCTGTGGGGCCGGGACGAACTGCTTCTCCTGGACTGACAGGGCCAGCACGTCGGGCGCGACGGCGGCGACGTGCCGGATCTCCGGCCCGTCGGCGTCGTGGGGCGCGCCCTGCAGCAGTTCCGCCACGCGGGCTGCACGGGCGGCTTCCGCCTGACGCCGTGCTTCCGCCTCCGCCGCCAGTCGCTGACGCAGCTTGGTCCGCGCCGCGAGGGTCTCCGCCGTCGCTTCGACAAGTTCCAGCTTGCGCAGCGTGAGCTCGACCGGTGCGGCCTGCCAGTCGCCGAGAACCAGCAGTTGCGTCACGTGGGCCAGGTCAAGTCCCGGCTGTTTCCCCGGCTCCTTGACGGTGCCCGGTTCTTGGAGCGACGCGCCGTCGTCGGCCATCAGGACCGCGGTGGCGCCGGGCAACACGCCGGCCAATGGGAAGGTGAACTGATGGGCCGTGCCATCGACGTCTTGCAGCACCACCTGGACAGCCCGGGCGCGGTTGCCCTGGCCCACCCCGACGGTCAACGCCGGACTGCGCTGCCCGAACGGCGACAGATCCGCCCCCAGGGCAAACCCAGCGCCGCCTTGGCCGCTGGGCGCTTGGATGCGGACACCGCCCTCCGCCGCGGTCGCCTTTTTCTCCCAGGCCAGGAACGCGAACGTCGGCGGGCCATCAAATTCGCTCACCAACGGCTCGGGCTGAAACGGTTCGCCGGGCAGCACCGCGACCTCGTCCAGCCAGGCGTGCCCGTCGCCCTGCGCCTGGAGCATCAGGAACGGGGCTTCGCCGTTGGCCGGCAGCTTGAGCCGTGCATTGACGCGCCGCCACGTGCCGTCGGCCGAAAACTGCTTGACCGGCTGCCACGGCTGGTCGGTTCCGGGACAGACGAAGACCAGCACGGCGGAGGTCAGCTTCCCTTCCGCCCGCACCCAACCGCTGACCGCCACCTCCTTGCCGGCCACCTCCGGCAGCGGACAGGTCACGGCTCCGCGCGTATCCCCGCTGACTGACAGACGAAGTGCGGCAGGGCCGGCCTGGAACACGCGCGTATCGCGGCTGGCGGTGGCGGTGCCTGAGCCCTCGTCTGCCGTTGCGGGCCGCCAGCCGGTCGGCAAGTCCTGCCCAGCGGTCATGGAGCCGTTGGGAAGATATCCGTCGTCGGCCAGCGCGGACGGCACGCTGGCGAAGAGCAACAGGGAAATCAGCGGCGTCTGCATGGGATGTTCCTTCCCGGCGTCGAGGGATGTTCAGCGATAGTCAGGCGAAGCTACCGATCCCGGCTGGCTACTGTGGCGCTGCCACGTCTGGATTGGTCTGCTGCAGCACGTCGACAATCGCCGCGTAGGCCGGCTTCCGCAGGTTGTTGGAATCGAAGATCAACGGGTGCTGGCCAAATCGCCAGGTGCGGCGATCGCTGAGGCCCCAGAAGGTCACACGTTCCAGGTGGTCCTGGTGCTTGAGGAAGATCGCGAACAGCCGCGCATAGGCCTCCGCCTGGGCCTGCAGGTCTTCCGGCTTGGGCGGCGAGCCGCCGCCAAATCTGCGGCCGCCGAAGCCGAAACCGAACTGGCCCCCCGACGCGCCGCGGATGGTCACGTCCAGTTCCGTAATGCTGACTTTCAGTCCGAGCGCTGCATAGTCGGCAATCGCCTGGTCCAGGGCTGCATAAGGGATGCCTACCGTGCTCCAGTGGCCCTGGATTCCCACCCCGTGGATCGGGGCGCCGTCCCGGATCAGGCGGCGGAGCAGCACCAGCGAACTGGCGTGCTTGGGCCCCGCCTCGATGCCGTAGTCGTTGTAATACAGCTTGGCCGCCGGATCGGCTGCGTGGGCGAATCGGAAGGCGCGCGTCAGGAACTCCGGCCCGAGGGTCCGCAACCAGGCGGAATTGCGGAGATTCTCCGTCGGGGCCGTCGCGTCGTTCCCGCGGTCGTCGATCGCTTCGTTGACGACATCCCAACTCTGGATTCGGCCCTTGTAACGACCGACCAGCGTGCCAATGTGCTCCTTCAGCCGCTGGGTGACTGTCGCCTTGTCGCCTCCTGCGAAGAACCAGTCATTGGTCTGGGCATGCCACACCAGGGTGTGACCGTGGACGGCAAGCTTGTTGTCTACGCACCAATTGACAAGGGCGTCCGGCCGCTCGAATCTCCACACGTGCTCATCGGGATGAATCGGGCCCGGCTTCATGCAGTTTTCCGGCGTGACGGCATGGAAATGCTCACGGACGAGGCTTAGTTCCTGGTCCGAATAACGGCTGGGCAGATCTCCCGCGGTGCCGATCAGGAAATGCTCCTGGTAGACGTCCTTGAGGGTCGGACCGTGCTGGTCCACCGCGGGCGGCTCGGTCGCGGGCGAGGAAGCGGACTCCGCCGCCCTGATTTCCGGGATGGCAACGATACCGGCTAGAACGGCGGCTACCAAGTTGGTCAGGGAACGCAGGATCAGACGCTGGCGGTGGCAAGTCATGGCGGGTCCTCAGCGGGCACGGATGATGCGGGTGTTGTATCGCGCGCGATAGGACCGGGTCTGTTCCGTATCGGGATAACGCTCGTCCGCGCGGTACGGGTAGCCGCTCATGCCGTGAAAGGGCAGCGGTTCGAGCGTCTCGGGAAAGGCCGTGTACAGGTCCATGTCCTTGCAGTAGCTGTCCGTCTTCAACAGGAACGACCGGCGGTGCCCGGCGGGCACCGGACCGAACGCGTCGGCGGCGAACCGCAGCGTCAGCTCCTCGCCGTGCCCCATGATCACGAAGCAATCGTCGGCGGCGTCGAGCAATTCCTTGACCTCGCCGAATCGCGTGTAGTGCCCCGACATCAGCTTCCAACCCACCGTCCGCTCGAGGTTGTTATAGTCGCACAGATTGGGATGCCGGCCGTCCGGCGAGAACTCCCGCGGGTAACCGCGGAAATGCAGGTCGGCGCTGCGCGCGGCGACCTCGGTCAATGTGACCGGCGCGTCCGGCATGTGCCGAGCCAGGAAGATCCGATCCCAATACAACTCCATGTTGCTGGAGACGCGCAGCCGGCGGTCGGTGGGCCGCAGCCGCCCGGTCAGCTCGACGGTCATCGCATGGTTGACGCCCGCCGGATAGCCGACCTCGCGGAACAACTCGACCCACTGCCCGTCCCGCTGGACTTCGAGGGTGGGCGCCCGAGGCCGTAAGCCGGCCTGGCTGGCCGCAAAGTTGGTTCCCGAGTAGGCGTACTCGACCCAACCGTGCAGCACCAGGATCAAGCGGGCGTCCGCCGGCAGGTTCGCCAATTGGTCGCCGAAGTCGACTTCGACGGCGTGGTCCTCGGCCAGACCGAGGAAGCGAGTATCGGGCCGGGTAGCGCCGGCATAGCGCCGATCGACGGTGCGGACCCAGTCGGTAACGTCGCGGCCCAGATGATCCACCGCGGCCACCGGCTCGATCGGCCGCTCGAAGCAGAACACCTCGAACCCGGGCGGCGGGACGCCGATCGCCATCAGTTCGGCCGGCTGGATTTCGGTTCCCAGGGGATGGTCGACCGCGATCAGCTTGGCCTCGTCAAAATAGGTTGCCTCTTCCAGCGGCGTGAGCGCCTGCAGGACATATTCGCCGTCGCGCGGCGCCAAGTTGGGAACCGGCAGATACTCCGTCGGATCCGGGGGCGCGTAGCTGCCGGGCGACACCAGGTAGCCCAGGCCGCCAACGCCGCCAAAGTCGGCCACGAACTCGAATTGCTCGCCGTTCCAGACGAACAGGTAGGGGCAAGACGAAATCCTGCGCGGCACCTCCTCGACGGCCGACACGCAGTTCCCCGCCAGTTCGACCTCGCCCTGCAGGACCGCGTCCGGCCAGACCACGCGCAGCCATTCGACCGTCGCGCTGTCACCCAAGCCGGCATGGATCCGCAACGGAGCCATCGCCACCGGGCCGGACGCCCCGCCGACCGTGTATTGCTGGAACACGGGGCCTGTCTTGACCTCGATGCGGGCGCCCACCGCCGAGTTGTTCGAGCGGGCCCTGGAATCGTCCGGCCGTTTTCCCACCAGGTCGAACTGGACCCAATGGCCGCCGGGCGTCGCGTTTTCGATCAGTTGCGGCGACTGGCCGGCCGCCGCCAGGAAGATATCGCACCGCCCGTCGCCGGTGAAATCGGCGACGACGCAACTGGCGTCGCCGTCCGTCCGCAGCGCGCCCAGCAGGTTTCCCGCATCGACTTCGGCGGCGTTCACGAACCCGTCTTGCGGCCAGCGGTTGATCAGCAGCGCGGGTCCGCGGCTGCC
>CAIYOB010001274.1 GCA_903927685.1 uncultured Planctomycetaceae bacterium | reverse complement strand
GGGTCGTCGTGCGGGCGGCTCTGGCAGGCAATCCCGAGCCGCAGGAGGGCCGCGTCCTGGCCAGCACCGACGTCGCGCCGGCGGCAGGCCGGGACGGAGCGCCGAACGGTGCGCTGGCCTTCAACGGCACGTCCTCCAGGCTGGTCTACGACGCGCCCCAGTTCCCCCTGCGGACGTACACCTTTGCCGCCTGGTTCTGCCCGCAAGGATTGGAAGAGGACGGCCGGCGCTGGCACCAGATCGTGTCCGCCTGGTGCGTCTCGATCAACGACCCGTTGCGAGTCGCGGTCCAAGACCGGGAATTGGTGGTCAGCATCGAGCAACCCCAGGGCGGCTGCCGCTTGTCCGGCGGTCGCGTGCAGAACGGCCAGTGGTCTCATGTGGCCGTGGTCAAGCGGTTCACGGAGTTGACCATGTACGTCAACGGCAAGGCCGTGGGCCGCGCGACGGTACCGGCCAGCTATCAAGTGGGTCCGAAGAACGTCGGCATCGGCTGTAATCCCAATTTCACCGGCCCCGAAGTCTTCCAGGGGGCCTTGGCGGACGTCCTGTTCGTCCGCGAGGCGCTGCCCGACGACGCAATCCAGGAATTGGCGCACCGGCGGAACTAGGTGACCGACTCGTGGGCGGGCCGGCGGCTCACGCCGGGTCCAACGCCGCAACCCGCGACCGAATCTCTTCGTACAACGCTGAAGCGAGGGGGCCGCGAGTCGCAGCGGCCAGGTTCTCCGCCAGATGTTCCGGGTTGCAGGTGCCGACGATCGTCGTGTGGCAGTGCGGGTGGGAGAGCGTGTACCGCAGGATCAGCTCCGCCCGCTTCATGCCCTCGGGAAGCACTTCATCGAGCCGCGCTCGCGTCCAGACGTCGTTGACCGCCGGTCGCCCGATCTCGGCCTCGGGGCCGCCGTGAGCGATGCCGCCCCGGATGATGATCCCGGCCCCGGTTTCTGCGGCCTTCGTGATCCACTCGTGATGTTCCGGGGCCAAGCAGGAATACGGAATCTGGAACGTGTCGAACACGCCCAGGTCGATCAGGCCGGGCAGTTGCGGCAGGGAACTGGAGACGCCGAGGAACCGGATGATGCCCTGCTCGCGAAAGCCCCTGAGCAATTCGATCAGCCCCTCGCGCTGGAGCGTCTCAGCATCGCCGCCGTGGAATTGCAGGACATCCACGTGATCCGTTCGAAGCCGCCGCAGGCTGGTCTCGATGTTCCGCTGGATGACGTCCCTGGTCCAGACGTGCCGGACCTCCAGGCGATCCTCGTGCTGGATGGGCGCGCACCCACACTTGGTCGCCAGGTAGAACTCGGCTCGCCGCGTGCCGAGATATCGGCCGATCCGCTCCTCGCTCACGCCGTAGTCGGGCGCGGTGTCGATGAAGTTGATGCCGGCATCGAGCACCGCGTTCAGGAACCGCTCGGCGTCTTCCTCGCTGACGACTCGTACGCCCCAAGTCCTCGGGCCGCGGAGCCCCATGCTGCCATAGCCGAGTTGGGTCACTGGGAGATCCGTGCGGCCAAGGGTCTTCGTGATCATGGGCTTGCTTTCCAGAAGATCGCAACATCAAAGACCGCCGCGAGTCAGCAAGGTTGCGGGTCGCCGGGGGCGAGCGCGGCGCGCCCCCGGAATCTCTGCACTGTGGGCTCGCTGCGTTCGACCACAGCCACCCCGGAAATCCCGCGGCTCAGCCTTTGGTCAACGTCTCATCGAGGTTCAAGATCGCATTGGCCACCATGGTCCAGGCGACCAGTTCGACGGCGGCCAGCTGCTCGTCGCGCGGCGACTCGCCGACGCCGAGCAGCCGGCTGGCGGCGTCGGCGTTCTGCCGGAAAATCTCCTCCTGCCGCCGGAGGACGTTCTTCAACGCTTCCAACTCGGGCTCGCGTGGCGGGCGGGCCGTGGCCAGGCGGAAGGCCAACGCCAGACGCTCGTCCGTCGTGACCGCCTGGGTCAGCAGGCGTTCGGCCAGTTTTCGCGCGGCTTCGACGTACGTGGGATCGTTCATCAGCACCAGGGCCTGCAGCGGCGTGTTCGTCCGGGCCCGGCGGACCACGCACGTCTCGCGGTCGGGCGCGTCGAAGGTGACCAGCGACGGCGGCGGCGCGGTGCGCTTCCAGAACGTGTACATCGTGCGACGGTACAGATCCGGACCGTGGCTCTGCACGTACTCCTGGGCGGTCCAGTTCTTGCCGTCGGCCCGCGAGGCGAGTTCCTCCCAAATCCCCGGCGGCTGGTACGGCGATACGCTGGGCCCGCCGATCCGAGCGTCCAGCAGCCCGCTGATCGCCAGGGCCTGGTCGCGGATGAACTCGGCGGCCAGCCGATGCCGCGGTCCGCGAGCCAGCAGGCGGTTCTCGGGGTCCTTGGCGATCAACTCGGGCGTCACTGCGGACGACTGGCGATAGGTCGCCGACATGACCATCTGCTTGACCAAGGCTTTGACGTTCCACGCCTGTTCCGCGCCCGTCAGCGGCGACTTGGCCGGCGTCTGGAACTCGACTGCCAGCCAGTCCAGCAGCGCCGGATGGCTGGGCGCCTCACCTTGCGAGCCGAAGTCCTCGGCCGTCTTGACCAGGCCGGTGCCGAACAGCATCTGCCAGTAGCGGTTCACTGTCACGCGGGCGGTCAGCGGATGGCTGGGGGCGACCAGCCATTGAGCCAGTCCCAGCCGATTGTGGGGGGCGCCTGCGGGCAGGGGCGGCAAGAAGGCGGGCACGCCCGCCGTCACCTTGTCGCCCAACTTGTCGTACTGCCCGCGGACGCGCACAAACGTCTCGCGCGGCTGGGCCATCTCCTGCATGACCATCGAGGTCGGAATCTGTTTCTCCAGCGCCGCCCGGGCGTCGTTCAGTTCAGCGAGCTTGGCGACCAGGCCTTGGAACGTCGGCGAAACGCGCTCGCGATAGTACTTCTTGATCTCGTCCCGCTGCTGCGGCGTTCGCTGGTCCGCGGCAATGCCCAGTGCGGACCGGACTGCGGCCGGCAGCGGGTCGGTCCCCTGCGGCTGCGGCGAATCGGTGACGGCCAAACGGAACCGGCCTAACTGGTGCTGGGCGTACTGGGACTGAAACTCCAGAGTCACCTGCAGTCGCACGCCGCCTGGGGCGCCGATCGGCTGGGCGAGTTGGAGCACGGCGGTATGGGCCTTGCCGACCTCGGGATAGACCGCCCAGCCGGTATTGGACTTGCCGTCGATCGCGTTGGCGATGGGAAAGTCCTGCTGGCTGAAGTCCGCCGATGCCGCTTGCACGACGACCGGTTGGGCAACGTCCCCGGGCGCGGCGAGCGCAGCCACACGAACTTCCGTCAGCACCACGTTGCCGTTCCCCGACCTCCCGGGTCCGCCGCCGGCCAATCGTTCATCGGGCAGGGCTTCCAGGCGGACGGCCGTGATGCCCGGCAGATTGACGGGCGCACCGATCGTGTACGTTTCGCTGGCCGGAGCCGGACCGCTGGCAACGATCGATTGATCTTCCGCCTGGACAGTCAGGACGGTTCCTTCCGCCGCCAGCAACTGGTCGGGCGCCAACACGGCCCACGTGGCGGGTTTGGTCTGGGCGGCCGTTGGTTCCCAAGCCGCCTGGGCGGCGTCCACCTCCGGCAAGGAGCCCGCCAATTCCGCTTCCCGCTGGCGGATGGCGGCGGACAACTCGTCCAGTTGACGCTGCTGGTCCGCGGACGGTACGCGAATCAGCGGTGCGGCGTTGCCTTTGCTCCCGTCCAGGCCGTTTTCCGGCACGTTGTGGAAGAACGCGTACAGCTGGTAATACTCTTTCTGCGAGATGGGGTCGTACTTGTGATCGTGGCACTGGACACAAGCCACGGTCATCCCCAGCCACACCGCGCCGGTCGTGTTCACGCGATCAACCAGGTAGGCGTTGTGGTATTCCTCCGGAATCGCCCCGCCTTCAAAGTTGATCATGTGATTGCGGTGAAAGCCGGTGGCCAATCGCTGTTCGAGGGTCGCGTCCGGCAGCAAGTCGCCCGCCAGTTGTTCGATCGTGAACTGGTCGAACGGCTTGTTGTTGTTGAACGCGTCGATGACCCATTCCCGCCAGCGGGTCATGTCGCGGCCGCTGTCGATGTGAAAGCCGTGGGTGTCGGCAAAGCGGGCGGCGTCCAGCCAGTCCAGTGCCAACCGCTCGCCGAAATGCGGATTGGCCAGCAGCTGGTCCACCAGCCGTTCGTACGCCTGCTCGCCGGTGTCCGCCAGAAAGGCGTCCACCTCGGCCAGCGTCGGCGGCAGGCCGGTCAGGTCCAAGGTCAAACGGCGGATCAACGTCGTCCGGTCGGCTTCGCGCGCCGGCTGCAGACCCTCGGCCTCCAGGCGGGCGAGGATGAAGCGATCGATCGCGTTTCGCGGCCAGGCAGCCTTCTTGACCTCCGGCAGTGGCGGACGCTGCGGGGCGGCGAACGACCAGTGGGTCTGGAAGCGAGCCCCTTGGGCGACCCAAGTCTTGAGCACTTCCTTCTCCTCCGGCTTCAGCTGACGGTCGCTGTCCGGAGGCGGCATGACTTCGCTGGCATCGGCCGAGAGAATCCGCCGCACCAACTCGCTCTCGTCCGGCTTTCCCGGGATGATCGCCGCGGCCCCCGAGTCCGCCGGCTGCAGCGGCGCGTCCGAAACGTCCAGCCGGAGGCCGCCCTGGCGATGCGTCGCATCCGGACCGTGACAGCGAAAGCAGGCGTCGGACAGGATCGGCCGGATCTGGCGATTGTAGTCGACCGTCGCCGCCGCCTGGGCCCACGCAGACGCGGCAGCGAAGACGGCCATGCCGGCCCACACACGCGGCAGGAAAACAACACGAAACATGGCATTCATCTCGGTCACTCCCGGTGAACTCGTGGTCGAAGACCCTTGGTCAACTCACTTCTGCACGCTGAACTTGTGGACCGTCACGTGGTGGTAGGTCTCGTTGGGGCGGAGGATGGGCGAGGGAAAATTGGCCCGGTTCGGCGAGTCCGGAAAGTGCTGCGTTTCCAAGCAGAATCCGGAATAGGGACCGTAGGGTCGGCCGCCGCCGCTCAATTGGCCGTTCAGGAACTTGGCCGTAAAGAGCTGCACGCCCGGCTTCGTTGTCCACACCTCCATCACGCGCCCGCAGTGCGGGTCCACCACGCGGGCCGCCGGGACCGACGATTCCCCAGGCTGCCGCCGGACGACATAGCAGTGGTCGTAGTTCTCCCCTTCCACGTCCTTGATCCGCCGGCCGATCGGCTGCGGGCCGGTAAAGTCCATCACCGTACCCCGGACGCTGCGGATCTCGCCGGTTGGCACTTTCTGCTCGTCGGCAGGCAGGTAAGCATCCGCCTGCAGCGTCAGGATGTGGCCCAGGATGTCACCCGAGCCGGCGCCGGCCAGGTTCCAGTAAGCGTGGTTGGTCAGGTTCACCACCGTCGCCTTGTCGGTGGTCGCGGTGTAATCCAGCCGCAGCTCGTTGTCGTTGTTCAGCGAGTAGACCAGCTGGACACGCAGCGTCCCGGGATAGCCCTCCTCGCCGTCGGGGCTGGTCAACGTGAATGCCACGGCCGCGGCATCGGCTTGCGGCACCGGGGCGGCTTGCCAGACCTGCTTTTGAAACCCGTTCCGGCCGCCGTGGATGTGGACCTTGCCGGCGTTCGGCGTCAGCGGGTATTCCACGCCGTCGATCGCGAACTTGGCGCCCGCGATGCGATTGGCATAGCGGCCCACGACGGAACCGAACAGCGGGTGCCCGCGCAGATAACCGTCGCAGGAGTCCAGGTACAGCGTGATGTTCGCCAGGCGGCCGTCGCGATCGGGCGTCTTGACCGACGTCAGCGTGGCGCCGTAGGTCATAACCTTGGCCTCCAGGCCGTGGGCATTCGTCAGCGTGTACAGGTCCACTTCCGCCCCGTCCGGCAGGCGGCCGAACAGCGACCTGGTCACCGTGGGGGCGGGCGGACCGTCGGCGGCGCGGACTGGCGCTGGGGCTAGGAAGATGAACTCCGAAAAGACGCTCGCGAGAATCAGGCAGAACACGGTGCGCGGGATGAAGCGTTTGTCGGTCATGGGCAGTCCCCAATCATCCCCAGGGTCTCGTCGATCTGGGCGGTGCTGGTGAAACCGATCGTAAAGGCGTCGACGGTGCCCAGGCCCAGGACGTATTTCAGCGACTGGAGGCGTTTCTCCGGCGAGTCGAAGCCGGTCTCGCCGAAGATCTTCATGCCCAGCACGCCGTGTCCGCGGTCGTGCATCTTCTTGATCTCTGCCGCGACCTTGTCCGGCGTATCGTCCATCATGTCGCCGAACGGGTTGATCCGCACCAGATGGACGTCGATCCAGTCGCACTCGGACGAGGTCACCAGCGGCGGGAATCCGTGGCACGAGACGCCGACGGAGCGGACGCGGCCCTTTTCCTTGGCTTCGTACAGGACATCCATCACCGGCCGCATGTCGGTATCCCAGCCGCCTTTGCTCATGCAATGCATCAGCAGCGTGTCCAGGGCTTGCACGCCCAGTTCCCGGCGGAACCGCTCGATGTCCACCTTGGCCACTTCCGGATGCTTGGCTTGGGTCTTGGTCTGGATGAAGTACTTGTCGCTCGAGACGCCTTTCAGCGCCGTGGACACGAGGTAGTGCATCCGATACATGTCCGCCGTATCGATGTAGCGGATCCCGCAGTCCAGAGCATGGCGAACCAGTTTGGTGAAGCCGACTTCGCCCAAGCCCCGCTGCTCGTTGCCGCCGTGCGTTCCCGTGCCGAGGCCCAGGATCGAAGTCTTGACGCCGCTTCTGCCCAGCGTCACCACATCGGAGCCTTTCTTCCGGACGGGTGCCGCATCGGCCGCCCAGCCGACCCGGTGCGCCAGCGACACGGCCCCGGCGGCTGCCGTTCTTAACACAAATTGACGACGCGAAATCATGCTCATGACGAGTTCCCTTTCTGCAGGCCTAAACCAGTCGGAGTTATTGACGCATCAACGATTGTCAGTGTAGCAAATCGGGGCGAAAATACAGCGCGAGAACCTGCCCGGGTACCCATGGCCCGAGACTTGTTGGTAGAATCGTCGCGTTTCCCGCGTCGGAACGGAGCTTCGTGTTCATGCATCGGAGATTGGTATCATGCGCTATGTTCTTGCGATTGTAACCGTGGCCGCTGTGTGTGCCTCTTCGTGGACCCCGCGGACGGTGGCGGCGGAGCCCGCGTCCGAAGCTTGCCAACTGGTCCCTGCGGGCGGCCAAGCCGGCTCGCTGGCAGGCTGGAAATCGTATCACGAACAAGGCGCCAAGACCGCCGACGTGTGGTCGCTGGACGACCAGGGCGTGCTGCGGTGCCAAGGCCAACCGCTGGGCTACTTGTTCACCGAAAAAGACTACGACAACTTCGTCCTGGAACTCGACTGGCGTTGGCCGTCGGGCAAGGAGCCCGGCAAGGGCGGCGTGCTGATCCGCACCACGGGCCCGGACAAGATCTGGCCCAAGAGCCTGGAGGCACAGATCAACGCCGGCGACGCCGGTGATTTCTGGGGCTTGGACGGTTTTCAACTGGACGGCCCGGCGGACCGCACAAAGAGCCTCGAACATCCGCAGTTCGGCAAGCTGACCAACGTCAAGAAGGGGGCGGCGCTGGAAAAGCCGGCTGGCCAGTGGAATCACTACAAGATCGTCGCAGACGGCTCCGTAGTCACGCTGGAGATCAACGGCCAGGTGGTGAATCGCGCGACCGATTGCGGGACGGCCCCCGGAAAGATCGTCCTGACGTCGGAAGGTTCACCGATCGAGTTCCGCAACGTCCAACTGCGCCGCCTGCCGCACTAGCCCGACCTCGACAAGGAGCGACGAACATGACGACTGGACCTTCGTTGACCCGCCGGGATTTCGTCAAGACGGTCGGCGCTGCCGGAACCGCGCTGGTGGCTGCCAGCGCCGCCCCGGCCCGCGCGGCGGATGCCCCGGCCGTGACGCTGGGCGTCCTGGGGGCCGCCCACATGCACACGCCGATGTTCCTGCAGATGCTGCAGACGCGCGAGGACGTCAAAGTGGCCTACGTTAATGACCACGACGCGGCTCGGGCCGAAAGGTACGCCGCCGAGTGCGGGGCCAAGGCCGCCAAGACGTCGGCCGAGATCCTCGGCGATCCGGCCGTCGCCGGCGTCGTGATCCTGTCGGAGACCAGCCTGCACGCCGAGTTGGCCATCGCCGCGGCCCGCGCGGGCAAGCACCTGTTCGTCGAAAAGCCGCTGGGCGTGGGCCGCCGGGACGCAGACGAGATCGCCGCCGCCGTGGAGCAGGCCGGCGTACTGTTCAATACGGGCTACCATCTACGTTCCCTGTCGCGGAATACCTTCCTCAAACAGAACCTCGCGCAAGGCAACTTGGGGCAGATCGTCCGCGTCCAGGCGTCGTTCTGCAACGACTGTGTCCTGCTGGGCGAGTTCGACAACGAGCTGAAGTGGACCGTCGATCCGAAGTGGGGAGCCTTGGGCGGTTTTGCCGACATCGGCACGCATGCGCTGGACCTGCTGATGTGGCTGATGGGCGACGTCGAGTCCGTCTCGGCGGACCTACGGTCGGTGACGGGGCGCTACCCGAATTGCGATGAATCGGGCCAGGGCTTGTTGCGGTTCAAGAACGGGGTGCACGGAACGATTTCCGCCGGCTGGGTCGAGCCCGAAAACCCGGTCAGCCTGTTGGTCGCCGGCACCGAGGGCCATGCCGTCGTGCTGAACGACCGCTTGTATCTGCGGACGGAAAAGGTCCCGGGAGCGGACGGCGCCCGCCCGTGGATGAAACTCGATCCGCCGCTGGACCACCCCCTGCTGTTGTTCGTCGGCGCCGTCGCCGGCCAGAAAGATCTGCCGCTGGTGACGGCGCGCGAAGCCGCCGCCCGCGTCCGGGTGATGGAGGCACTGTACCAGGCGGCACGGGAGCGCAAATGGGTGACGGTGGGGTAAGCACCGTTCGAGAAATAGCTGTCCGACCTTTCCGTGGCGTAAGCTTCCAGCTTGCGGGAGGTAATGGCATCGCAAGCTGGAAGCTTACGCCACTTGTTTCCCGAACGGTGCTAAGCGGCTGTCGGATCCGGCACTGGCCGTTGGCGCGTGCGGCAAATCCGCTAGACTAGGCTGTTCAGGTTGACCGGCGATTCGCCGCCCGCCGTTTTCTGCGCCGTTCAGGAGCCATTCGTCATGACGACCAAGAAAAGTACGGAACTGACCCTCCGCGACAAGCTGTCGCGGCTGACGTACCAGGATGCCTGCAAGTTGCTGGGCGAAGAGGGCGCGAAGTGGATTCAGGAGGGCGCGAAATTCACGATCGACTTCGACCGCCAGGTGCGGTTCAACGACGAGCGGTTCGAGCTGCGGTTCTTCGGCCCGGACCCGACGACGGTGACGATCTTCCTGGAGGATGACGCCCACAAACGGCTCCGCTGGCGGTGCAGTACCTCCAACACAGTCTGTGCCGAGGTCGGTGCGGCGTTCTCCGTGATCCTGGAAGACAAGATGGCGTTGGGGCTGTCCGAGATGCCGTCCGACGAACTGCCGCTGGAGTGCCTGAACGAAGAGCAGTTGGTCCGGCGGGCCATCCGCGACCGCAAGGCGCGGGCGCTGTCCGAGAAGATGACCCTGCAGTCGCAGGACCCGGCGAAGCCGTGGACGGAGTACACGATCACCAGCGCCGAATCCGGCAAGACGTATCGGCTGGCGTTGCGCGGCGAGCAGCGGGGGCAATCCTACTGTTCGTGCCCGGATTTCCGCACCAACACGCTGGGCACGTGCAAGCACATCATGCACGCGCTGGAGAAGATCAAACGCCGGTTCCCCACTTCGGTGCGCCGCCGGCCGTACAAGTGCGCGCAGTTGCTGGTTTACCTGCGGTATGGCGAGCAGGTGTCGCTGCAGCTGGAGTTACCCGAGCGGATCCCGGCCGAGGCCGAGCCGATCGTGGGACCGCTGCGGAACCGGGACATCGACGACGTCCATGATCTGATGCGGCGGCTGCAGCGCCTGCAGCGTTTGGACCAGGAGGTGGTGATTACCCCGGATGCGCAGGAGTACATCGACCAGCGGTTGTTCCAGGACCGCATTAAGGAACTGGTGGCCGAGATCCGCCGCAATCCGGCCAAGCACCCCTTGCGGAAGACGCTGCTCAAGACCGAACTCCTGCCGTACCAACTGGACGGCATCGCCTTTGCCGTGGGCATGGGCCGGGCGGTGTTGGCCGACGACATGGGGCTGGGCAAGACGATTCAAGGCGTCGGCGTGGCGGAACTGCTGGCCCGCGAAGCCGAAATCCGCAAGGTATTGGTGATCTGTCCGGCATCCCTCAAGTCGCAGTGGCGAAACGAAATCCAGCGTTTCAGCGGGCGCGATTGCCAACTGATACTCGGCGCGGCCGCAAGTCGCCTGTCCCAGTACAACAACGACTGTTTCTTTACGATCTGCAACTACGAGCAGGTCCTGCGGGACATCCTGGCCATCGAGCGGGTCAAGTGGGACTTGATCATCCTGGACGAAGGCCAGCGGATCAAGAACTGGGAGGCGAAAACGAGCGCCGTGGTCAAGGGCCTGAAGAGTCCCTTCGCCCTGGTGCTGTCCGGCACGCCGCTGGAAAACCGCCTGGACGAGCTGTATTCCGTCGTCCAGTTCATCGACGACCGGCGCTTGGCGCCCGCCTTCCGATTCTTCAACCGGCATCGGGTGGTCGACGAGAACGGCAAGGTCTTGGGCTACCGCAACCTGGACCAGCTGCGGCAGAACTTGAAGCCGATCCTGTTGCGGCGGACGCGCGGGACCGTGATGCAGCAGCTGCCCGCCCGCTCGACGGAAATCGTCCGCATTCCGCCGACCGATGAACAACGCGAGCTGCATGCGGCCCACATGCAGACCGTGTGGCAGATCACGAAGAAAAAGTTCCTCACCGAAATGGACTTGCTGCGGCTGCAAAGGGCCCTGCTGATGGCCCGGATGGCGGCCAACGGTACGTTCCTGGTCAATAAGCAGCAGCCGATGTACTCCAGCAAGCTGGAGCGGATCGACGAGCTGTTCGAGCAGGTATTCGAGGAAGACAACCGCAAGGCCGTGCTGTTCTCCGAGTGGACCACGATGCTGAACTTGATCGAGCCGCTGGCGCACAAGCGGCGCGTCGATTTCGTCCGCCTGGACGGCTCGGTGCCGCAAGGCAAGCGGCAACAGCTGGTCAACCGGTTTCAGAGCGATCCCAAGTGCCAGCTGTTCCTGACCACCAACGCCGGGGCGACGGGGCTCAATCTGCAGGCTGCCAACACGGTGATCAACGTCGATCTGCCCTGGAACCCGGCCGTGCTCGAACAACGCATCTCACGCGCTCACCGCATGGGGCAGAGCCAGCCGGTGCAGGTCTTCGTGCTGGTGACCGAAGAGACGATCGAAGAGAAGCTTCTGGCGACGTTGTCGGCCAAGCACGAGTTGGCCCTGGCGGCCCTGGACGCCAATTCGGATCTCGAGAAAGTCGATCTGGCTTCCGGGATGGAGGAACTGAAACGCCGCCTGGAGTTGCTGTTGGGCGCCAAGCCCGAAGCGCCGATCGACCAGTCGGTCAAGGCGGAGCGCCAGCAGGAAACGGACCTGTTGGCGCGTCGCGAGCGGGTTGCGGCCGCGGGCGGCGAACTGCTGGGCGCCGCATTCAACTTCCTGGGCGAGCTGATGGCCGAGCACGGCGAAACGCCCGTCTCGCAGCAGCTGGCGGGCGACCTGCGCAACCGGCTGTCGGAATGCGTCCAGCCGGATGAGCAAGGCCGCCCGCGGCTGACCGTCACCCTGCCCGACCGCGCAGCCCTGAACAAGCTCGCCGATTCCCTGTCCCGCCTGCTGGCCGCCGGGAAATAGAGCCGGAGTCGCGGAACCGTGCTGGAACCGCGGGCACCCGGTGACCACGCCATCGGCTATTGGATCGTCCATCCCTCGCGGTACTCGGCTTGCAAGAACTGCCGAGCCCGTTCATTGCCGACGGCCTGCAGGTTCGCCGCGTCCCAGGCAAAGCCGCCGGCGCGATAGGCGACGTTGCCCAACAGGACGGTTTCGGCCAAGGCGCCGCCGTAAGTCACAAAGTCACACGTGGCCCGCGGCCCGCCTTTGCAGGCGTCGAGCCATTCCCGGTAGAAACCGGGCGAATCGGGAATGGTTTTGTCCGGCGCCCGAAAGTCCGCGAACTTGTCTTCCGGATACAGCTTTCGCTGGCCAAAGCCGCACAGCAACATGCCTTGGCTGCCGATGAACAGGGTATTGTTCCCGGCCGGAGGCAGCTGGTGCTGCCGCAGGATGTCTGGGCCCTTGTCTGCGTGGTACCAGTGCAGCGTGACGGCGGGCCGCTGGCCGTCGGCCGGAAACTCGAACCGCGTGGCCATCGCCTTGGGCGTCGTCTGCGCATGGACCGGCGGGCCGGACGCGTCGACCTTGGTGGGGTGCTTCAGGCCCAAAGCCCAGAAGGGAATATCCAGGATGTGGCAACCCCAATTGCCCGTCTCGCCGGTCCCGAAATCCCACCAGAACCGCCAGCCATACGGGCAGTACGTCGGCTGGTAAGGCCGCGCGCGGGCCGGGCCGAGCCACAGGTCCCACTGCAGCGTCGCTGGCACCGGCGGTTCGCCCGTGGGAATGGCGGGCATGCCGCGGCTGCCATCGATCCAGCAGTGGACTTCCCGAACCGTCCCGATCGCGCCGGCCTGCACCAGTTCGACGACGCGGTGCATGTTGTCCAGCGTGTGCCGCTGGGCGCCCAGCTGGGTGGCGACGTTCTTTTCCGCGGCTAGGCGAGTCAACTCGCGGGTCTCGGCAACCGTATGCGCCAGCGGCTTTTCCAGATAGACGTGCTTGCCCATCCGCATCGCCAGCGCGGCCGGATGGAAATGCGTGTGGTCCGGCGTGCTGATCACGACGCCGTCGAGCTGCGTGTCCAGTTCGTCCAGCAGACGGCGAAAGTCGGCGAACTTCTTCGCCCGGGGATGCTGTTCGTAGGCCTTGCCCGCCCGCTGGTCGTCTACGTCGCACAGGGCGACCACGTTCTGGCTTGACAACGCCTTCAAGTTGTCGCCGCCGCGGCCGCCAACGCCGATGAAGGCCAGGTTCAGCTTCTCATTCGGCGAATCCTGGCCGCGGGCGTTCGGACCGGTGGCGATCCAGAAACCGGCCCCGACGGCGGCGGTGGTCTTCAGCATCTGACGACGAGACATGCGGTGGGTCATCGATCGGTCTCCCGAGGGTTCGTGGTTGGAGGGCTGCGTACCGGTCCTGCCGCTCGTGGCCGGAGAACGAGCGGCGGTGGTCCCCATTGTAGCCCGAAGCGCCAGCGAGTGGGATAGTCGGAGCCGCGCGAGTCGGAGCCGCGCGAGGCCGCTCCAAGAAAGACCCGCGGCCCGGCAAAATCCCTGCCGGACCCGGTCCACGCGCGGGGCCGGCGGACGGTATTCATGATAGACGCTGTGTCCCGCCTCCCGAATCGAGTCTTCGCCAATCCCTCGCCGAGGATCGCCATGCCTTGCCGAAAGACGCCCCGCTGGGCCTTTACGTTAGTCGAACTGCTGGTCGTGATCGCCATCATCGGAATCCTGGTCGCCCTGCTGCTGCCGGCGATCCAGGCGGCACGTGAAGCCGCGCGGCGGATGCAGTGTTCGAACAACCTCCGGCAGCAGGGCCTAGCCCTGCAGAACTACCATGACGCCTTGGGACGCTTTCCGCCGGGGTTCATGGCGGTCAACAAGTCGGGGACGGTCTCGGGAGGCTGGGCGTGGGGCGTGTTCCTGATGCCGTTTATCGAGCAGAGCCCGCTGCAGGGGGAACTGAGTCCGACGAAGTATACCCTGGCCGAAGTGATCGCGGACCCCGCGCTGCTGCCCATGCTGCAGATGAAGCTGAGCGTGTTTGCGTGTCCCTCCAGTCCGATGCAGCCGCTGCGCGAGTTTCAGGGCGGCGGGCAACTGGTGGCTACGGCCAATTACACCTGCTGCCGCGGGTACTTTGACTACTCGGGAACCACGCACTTGAGCAAGCCGAACAATGGCCTGCTGTTCGCCCAAAGCGGCTTGCAGATGCAGGATGTGATCGATGGCACCAGCAACACGTTCGCGGTGGGCGAACGCACGGTGTTGGCGGCGCATCGGGCGGACCCCAGCAAGTGGCCTTCCTGGTGCGGGCCCGGGGGATTGGGCATCGGCAGCACGGTCAGTTCGAGCGTGGCGGAACGCCTGAACCATCCCACGAACATGCATTCCTTCAGCAGCCACCATGCGGGCGGAGCCCAATTCTGTTTCGTCGACGGTTCAGTGCACTTCATTGATGACAGTATCGATTCGCGAACGGGCGGTCTGAGTTCCGGCAACACCAGCAGTCCCACGGACTTTGCCAACCTTGCCAACCAGGGAAACGTCGGCGTTTACCAGTTGCTGGGGGCCCGAGATGACCAGCAACCGCTGATGCTCAAGCTATGAATGCGCCCCTCGCAGGCTTGCGGCTCCCGTTCAGAGCCATTTATGACCGACATCCGGATTCGACCGAGGACACGAAAATGAGACTTGCGGTATTCGCTCATAGCATATTGCCGGTTTGCTGCCTGGGATTCATCTGCGGGATTGCCGCGGCGGCGGATACGGCGGCACCCCAGGGATTGAAAGGCGAGCAGACGCTGCCGGAACGGCATGCCTATGTTGTCCAGGACCTGTTGAAGCTGTGTCAGCCGAAGCCCGGATTCTGGGTCGATCTGGGCGCCGGCGAGGGGCAGGTCGCGATCCCCTTGATCGAAGCCACCGGCAATCCTGTTGTAATGCTGGAACCGAAGGCAGAAACGATGCTCGCGGGACTTCAGCTCGCCCGGGAAAAGAAGCTGGAGAATCGGTTGGTGGCCATCGTCGGGGTCGCCGAGTCCCTGCCGTTCCCCGACGGCACGGTCGACTTGGTGGTCAGCCGGGGCTCCATCTTCTTCTGGAACGATCCCGTCCTGGGCCTGCGTGAAGTCCAGCGGGTCTTGCGGCCGGGCGGCAAGGCGTTCATCGGCGGCGGGGCCGGCAGCGGGTATCCGAAATGGGCGGTGGACGATTTGATCCGGGACCGCAAGGAGAAACTGCAGGGTGAGGAAGCGCAAAAGTGGCAGCGGTTCGTCGAGCTGCGCCGCCCCGAGCAAATGAAGGAGTGGGCGACCAAGGCCGGACTGCAAGGCTTCCAGGTGTTGGGACAGGGCGCCATCTCGGCCGACGACCCACAGGTCGGCCAGGGAGTCTGGCTGCTGTACGAGAAAGGCCCGTGACCGTCCCCACGGCCGCGTTCAATTGCCCGCGTGCCCAGCTGCTTGCGGCGGTGTTCGAGCACGAGGCAATTGGACGCAGCAATTGCCCCCGGGTTCTGGACTCCAGCCGCCTCAAATCCGCGCGCTATTGTCCCCGCTTGTCACTTTGGCAGAGCCGGCTCTGTCAGTTTGACGGACTTTTCCCGGGACTTTCACGTCGCCGCCTGGCGCCATTTGCGCCGGGGCCGGAAAGACGCGGGCGCAAGGTCTTGATTGAACGCGATTTTGGCTCATTTTTCCGGGGTTTTTGAGTCCCTTTTCGCGTCTGCCGCGGCGCGCAAAATCATTTGGCACGCTGGTTGCTTCCTCTCTTTTCCCGGCGTCGGCAACATGCCAACGCCAGGAGCGACAAGTGGCGCCGTGCGAGCGGCGCAGGAACACATAACTTGTAGAGAGAGAGGAGAGACCTATGTTGAGCACACGATGGCAACCGATGGCGGATGTGCAGGCGGAAGTGACTCGCTTGCGGGACGAGATGGATCGGCTGTTTGGGCGTTGGACCGGCCGGCGGTTTCCGTTGGCGCCGACGTCCTATCCCCTGATGAACTTGTGGGAGGACGAGGAGAACCTGTTCGTGGAAGCAGAGCTTCCGGGCATGGAGTTGAGCGATCTGGAGATCTACGTGCACGGCGACCAGTTGGCCGTCAAGGGCGAGCGGAAAGAGCCGACTTGCGACAAGGGCACGTGGCATCGCCGCGAGCGCGGGTACGGCAAGTTTGCGCGCGTGCTGGAGTTGCCGCTGGCCGTGGATGAAGACAAGGTGGAAGCAGCGTTCAAGAACGGCGTGCTGACCATCACGCTGCCCAAGCGGCCGGAAGCCAAGCCGCGGCGAATCGAGGTTCGCGCGGACTAAGCGCGGCCTCGCGGATTGAACTCGTGCAACCCAAAGCAATTGACCACAAAGGAGAATAGACCATGTCCCAATTGACGAAACAACAGCATCCCGACGAGCCGGCAACCATCGAGCGGACGCGCGAGGCGCCGACCTACACGCCCCGCTTCGACATCTGGGAGACGGACGAAGAATTGGTCCTGTATGGGGATCTGCCCGGCGTCGAAGTCGCGGACTTGGACATTCGGTTCGAGAACCGCGAACTGACCGTGTTGGGCAAGGTCAAAGCGCGCCACAACGAGCGGCGGTACCTGCACGGCGAGTACGGTATCGGCGACTTCTACCGGACCTTTGCCATCGGCGAGACGATCGACGGCAGCCGGATCTCGGCGGAAATGAAGAACGGCGTGCTGACCCTGCACCTGCCGAAGACCGAGGCCGTCAAGCCCAAGCGGATTGTCGTCAACGCGGGCTAGATGTCCATCCAAGCAGTATCGTGAGAGGAGGTGAAGACCATGTTCAGCTTGATCCCGTGGAAGAAGAGAGGCAATGATATCGGGAGCGTGTCAGCAGAACCGGTCGACCGTCAGCTGACGCGCCTCCGTGACGAATTCGACAACCTCGTCAGTCGTTTCTGGAACGAATGGCCGAGCCTGGGCGGCGACTGGTTCAGCCGCGGCTGGGCCACGGACTTTGATGAAAACGACCGCGAGTACGTCGTGCGCGTCGAAACGCCGGGGTTCTCGGCAGGTGACTTCGATGTCCAGGTCAGGGGCGACCAGTTGGTGATCCGGGCCGAACGCAAGGTGGAGGAGCAAGGAGAGGCCGGCTCGTCCTATCACCACGGCACGCTGTATCGGACGGTCCCGTTGCCGCTGGGTGTCGAGCCCGACAAGATCGAGGCCCGGTATCAAAACGGCGTCCTGGAACTGCACCTGCCCAAGGGTGAGCAGAGCCGCGGCAAGCGGATCGCAGTCAAGGCGAAGTAGCGCGGCGCCAACCGCGTCATTCCACAACCCGGCTTCCCCAGGGAAGCCGGGTCTTTGTTGGGGCGGCCTTACGCCGTCTGCCGCAGATCCTGGTACGCCATCAGCACTTCGTACAGGTCGGCACTCAGGGTCAGGTTGTCGTGCTCAAAGTCCTTCAGCCAGGCTCGCCTCGTCTGCACCGCATCGAGCAGCAACGGCAGGATATCGCCCAACGTCACCGTGATAGGGTTGCGGACGGGTTCGTCGGGGGACGCCACTTCCGGCTGGCACGAATCGGTCGGACCCAAGAACACGCGCAGCTGGGGATGAGCCATCTGGTCAGTCTTCCTCGAAAGAGAGGTATCGAGCGGGGGTGAGCCCGTTCGGTGGATAAGCGTCCCATTTATCGGCCAAGGAGCCGCGGCGATTTGAGCGAAGTTGGCCGGAAAAACCGGAATCGCGTGCTAGCAGGCGTTAGCCACCACCACGGGCCAGGGGCTGGACGCTGCTAGCTGCCAGGCTTCCGCTGCGGACGGCACGAACAGCAACGCGGCATCGGCGGGAATGCCGTCCAGCCGCAGGTCGCCGACGTGCCGCCACTCCTGCTCGACGGTCCAATCGAGCACCCGGCCGCTGGCCGTCTCCGACGCCCGCTTCTGGAAAAAGGGGCGGTCTGCGGTCGGGAGGGCTCCCCACAGCGACTCGTCGCCGTACAGCACGGGGCGCGTGCCGCGGCGCTGCAGCCAGTCGCGGCGGATGCAGATGCCGTAGGGCTCGAAGTCCCACCGGCTGAGGTGCGCGCGGAACGTCCGCAACGTGCCGATGTCGGGCAGCGGGACCGCGGTGAAACTGACCACGGGCGTCTCGCCGCGGACGAAGTCGCTGCCGGCGATCAGCCGCCCGCTGCGGGCGATCCGCCACAAGGCGGCCAAGGCCGAATGGTCGGCGCCCGCGCGGTCCAGGATCAGGTCGTCCAGGAAATGGTCTTCGTGCTCGCCCGGCCAGGGACCGGTGCGCCGCCGCGTGCAGTGCGTCAAGTACGGCCAGTCGTCCGCCGGCGGACAGGGAGCGAGCGGAGCCGCCGAACGTTCCACCGCCGGCGCGGCGAGCCACGGCGTGGACGGGTCGTGCTCCGGCTCGCCCGCCGCGTTCATGACCAGCCAGCCCACGGCGCCGGAATCAAGCAGTTCGGCGGCCTGGTCGCTGCGGATCAGATCCGGTCCCAGCGCCAGGAAGACACTGGCGGCGGGAGCACACGCTTGCCGCAGGCGAAGTCGCAACAACCGCAGCAAGTTCCCTTCGGGCCGCACATGCAGTGCGATGATCCGGTCCCCCAGCGCGAGAATCGCCCGGTCCGGGGCGGGCAGTTCCGCCAGGCCGGCGCGGGCGGGCGGCCCGTTGTCGGCTTCCAGCGGCGGCGAGATCAAGGCGCGGAACGCCGCGGTCGGCGTGTCCGGCATCGAGGCCAGGACGCGCCGTCCCCAGCCGCACCACGACAGCCGATCCTCGCGATCGATCTCGATGCTCAAGGTTCGCAGGCCGAACAACTGGCCACAGCGTTGGACGAAGCGTTGCCCCGCCGTGGTTCCCGCGGTGACCAGCACGTCGTGTTGCGGATCCAGCCGCATACAGGCGGTTCGCAGGACGGCAAACCAGGCCTTGTGATGATCGAGTTCCTGCCCCAGTCGCGAGCTGACCAGGCCGACACCCCGCCCGGCCGGCACGCCGCCGGGCCACCAGACCAGTCGCGGGCCCAGCCAGTCGCTCAGCCTTGCCATGTCCAGGCCCGGCACGCCCCAGGTCAGCCGAGCGCCCACGTTCCGGGCCTGGTGGAGCGCTGCCGCCCGAGCCCGTGCGGCCGCCTGGCGGCGCGGGTCGGCCGAGGCACGCCACGCGTCCCAAGCTCGGCAGATCGCCGGCAGCAAATCTTCGCCCGGCGTCAACGCGAGCGACAACTCCGGCCCGCCACCCGGTGCGGGCCACAGTCCTGCTTCGTCCAGCGTCTCGCGAATCGCCGCTTCCGACATCATTGCACCGGTGAAATCAATGAGGGGAATCTCCTCGGGCCATCGACCGGTCCGCCTTTACTTGCCCCACGCCGTCAAGCGGCCGTCTTCGCTGGCCAGGTACAGTTGGCCGCGCGCGGCGGCAATGCCGTTGAAGACCGGCGGTGACGGCAGCCGGTGTTCCACACGCTGCTCGCCAGTGGCCGCATCGACGGCGTAGAACAGGCCGCCCTGGCGGCCTTCGAAAGCGCCCAGCGGATCCTGCGGATCGACCACGTCCGGTGGCCCCGCGACGTACACGCGATCGCCGGCGGCCAGCATGGCCCGGATGCGCACCGGAACCCGCCGGGTCCACGCGGCCTGCCGGCTGTCGGTGTTCTTGGAGAACAGCAGATAGCCGTTGCGGCCCGGCGTGAAAAAGACCGTCGGATCGAGCGCCCGCAGCGTGTCGAACATCCGCACGTAGTACGCGGAACTGGTGTCGCGGACCAGCAGCCGCGCATATTCGCCGTCGTACGTCCACGGCGTGCGTTTGAAATAGCTGTCATCGAGCAAGCCCGCCGGCAGCCGCAACTCGGGGCGGACTTGAGCTGGCTGCAAGTCCTGGCCCAACGCCAGGCCGCGCATCCAGATCGTCGTGCCGTCGCCGATCAGGATGTCCGGCAGCGAACCCATCGGCAGCCCTGAATTCTGTTCGAACTCGCCCAGCTTGTAGTCCGGGCCCGCCAGTGTCCGCTCGTAGCGGACCTGGCCCGAAGTGGCGTCCAGCCCGTACAGGCGGATGCCGCCGTCCAACTGGGACGACCGGCCGGAGGCGAAATACGCCGTGCCGCCCTGCACCAGCACGCTGCCGTGCACCGGCCAGGCGGATTCGACTTGTCCCCAGGCGCCGATCAAGCGTTCTTGCGGTGCGGCCTGGAAACGCCACGCCAGGACGCCGTCGTCGGCCCGCAGGCAGTACACCCGGCCATCGGCGGACCCGAACAGAACCGTGCCGGCATGCCAGGTGGGCGGCGAGTCGATGCGGGCTCCGGCGGTGAATCGCCACCGTTGCCGACCGTCGCGCGCGTCCAGGCACAGGACCTGATGTTCGTCAACCAGCGCGGCGAAGACCTTGCCGTCGGCCGCGACCGGCGGGGAGACTTTGCGGCCGGCCTGGACGCTCCACCGCACGGTCGCCTCGTCGGACACGCTGGTCGCGACCGAGCCCGTACGCAGCGCGTCGGCCCGAAACGTCGGCCAGTCCGCCGCTTCGGCCGTGACGGCGGCCCGGTTCTGCAGCGACTCCCAAGCGGGGCCACGAACCAGCCGCTCCGCGAGCGGTTCCGGTTCCTCCTGGCGGGCCGGAGCGAGGGCGTTCATCCCGCTCAGCTTCTCGTCGATGTAGCATTGACACGGATGCGGCGGGGCGTACAGCAAGCCGTTGGCCGGCATCATGCCCAAGTGGCACGTCCCGCGTACCCAGTTGTGGACCGTGTGCCGGCCGACGTCCAAATCGACGTATTCCGTGCCGCGGCGGCTGGCCAGAATGTACCGCTCGGTCGCCTTGTTGCGATAGCAGCGGTGATGGTGATTGGCGCGGAAGATCGGGCCGAGCGGGACCTGCTTGCGGCACTGTCCCGTCTGCAAATCGTAGCCGTTGACGGTGGACGGCCAAAACGCACGCTGCTGGCGCGCACCGCCGGATTCGATCTCGCCGGACTCGAGCTGGGCGCTCCACGTCCAGACCAGGCCGTCGATCACGAACACGTCTTTCCACTCGTACCACAGGTGACCGATGTACTTCTTGGGCTGCTCCCACAGGACGAGGCCGTCGGCGGCGGATAGCGCGGCCAGCTTGTTCGGACTGGCGTGGATCACTACGCCGCCAGCCACGATCAGGGTCCCGACCCACAGATCGCCCTGCGAACGGATCCCGCCCGCGTTCAGGTCGGCTTCGTCGGACGGGAAAGGCGTGCGCCACTGCTGAGCTCCGGTAACGCAGTCCAGGGCCACGATGTCGGGGCCGTCGAGCAAAGCCACCACCCGTCCGTCGCTGGCCAGGTTCAGCGCCGGGTCCAGCTTGGCCGGTTTCACACTGCCGCCGCCGCCCGACCATTTCAGGTAATCGACGGTCGTGCCGCGGTAGGCCTGCTTCGTCTCCCAACGTTGCTGGCCGCTGGCCGCATCCACGGCCCGGACGCGCACGCCGTCGTCGCCCAGCACCGAGAGCAGCAGGGCGTCATCCACGGCCAGGATCTCGTTGGTGCGTTCGGTTCCCGGATAGGTCTGCAGGATCTCGCCGGTGGCGGCGTCCAGTTGCGAGACCGGCGCATGGTAACCCAAGGTTGCGTACACGCGATCGCCGACGGCGACCAGTCGCTTCTGCAGGTTCAGCGGGAAATCGCCGGGGCGATTGGTGAACCAGGTCTCTTTCCACTCCCGCCAGCCCCAGCGGCGGATCGGCACTTTCCACAGCTCGATGCCGTTGAACGCATCGCGGGCCACCAGGAACCATTTGTCCGGCAGCGAGTGCTGGCCGACCAGGCTGATCGGCGCCTGGTCCTCGATGTAGAACAAGCGACCGGCGGCGGTGACCAGCGAGCTGAGGCTGGAATCCGTCTCGTGCGACCGCTGCCACATGGGACCGGAGATCCACTGGTAGTGTTTCGGCGGCCCGACGACCCGATCGCGGGCCACCGGATTGCCGTCCGCCCCGTGCAGGTAGTGCGTCCACTGGTCGATATCCGCCGGCCAGGACTTGCGGAATTGCACCCAGTCAGCCGCCGGGGCCGGGGCGATCCTTTCGAGTCCCAGCCGAGCCGCTTCGTCCGCCCCGGCGGCGGGCGGTTCGCCTCCGGGGCCGACGCCCAGATAGACCGTGCCCAGCGGCGCCAGCACGCGGGCGACCTCCCGCAGCGACAAGCCGTGCCGTTGTCGGGCCGCCAAGTCCTCGATGACCAGAATCGTAATCAGGTTGTCGGCGTAGGGCAGGCACCCGCCAACCAAGACGTCCGCCGAGACGATGCCGTAACAGCCGTGCCCGCGGATGGCGTCGCGAGCTCGCTCGCATGCGGCGGCGTCGGCGTACCAGCCTTGGACCACAAAGCTGCCGTGCTTGGCCAGCGCCAGGCTCAATTCCGCATCGTCCCGGCCGACGACCGCGCCGATGCCTCCGCTGCGGCCGCTGGCCTGGACCATCCCGGCCGCCAGTGCCAGCGCGTCGCGGTTCGGTGTCTCGCCGGCGCTCAGCCCGCCTGATTCGAGAGCCCCGGCCTGCGCCAGCAGGGCTGCCAGGAACGCCGAGGCTGCCATCCGCGTGCTCATCGTTGCTCCTTGATCGCCGCGATGTCCTGCCCGGACAGCGCGGCGTGGAAGAACTTCACTTCGTCGATGATCCCGACAAAGGCGTCGGTGATTTCGGCCGGACTGTTGCCGACGTCGAAGCCGATCTCCAGGCCTTGCCCGCAGTTGCTGGGGAACAAGCCGTCGGTTTTGGCCGTCGCCGCCAGCCGGGCGTTCACGTACAGCTCGATCCGTTCGGGATGCACGACGCCCGCCAAGTGCACCCAATCCCCCGTCACCTGTTCGCTGCCGGCCGCGATGAAGGTAGGACCGGCCTGGGCGCGGCGGATGCCGAACCGGGCCGCACCATCCTTGACGTACAGCGAGAACCCGCAAAACGCGCCTCCGCGGGCGACCACCACGCCAGTGGGGGCTTCGGTTCGAGCCCACGCCATCACGGTAAACGGCTGGTCGACCAGCGGCAGGTTCTTCGGTTGACCGAATTCGATGAACTGGCCGCCGGAGAACTGCAATCCCTTGCCGATTCGTCCGTCAACGGGCGTCCCGCCGCGAATCTCGCCGTCGGTGCCGTTGCCCGTGACGTCCTTGGCCACCCGGGCATTCCCGTCGTCGAAACTCCACCAGACGACCAGGTGCCGGTGGGGCGACAGTCGAGTCATCGCTGCCTGCACGGCGGCTTGCACCGTTGCATCCTGTTCGATCGCGGCCCGCTGTTCCAGCGACGGGCGCACGCCCACGTCGCCGGCGTCGGCCAAGGCCCACACGGCCGCCAGCCGGACGGCGGCGTCGGGATCGTCCAGCGCGGCCCGCAGCGGCCGAAGGCGTCCGGGGTCCTCGATTTCCGTCAGCGTCCGCACGGCCAGCAATCGCGTCCGCGGATCGGCAGCGGCCATCAGACCGGCGACGGCGTCCAGCACGCGCTCGGGGCCGACACTCCGCAGCAGCCACAGCACTGCCGGGAAATCGGCGTGGGGCGATTGGAGCGCCGCGACCAGTTGCGGGGCGAGTTCCGGCGAGTGCAATTCCCGCAGCGCCCACGCCGCCTGGTCCCGAACAGTCCACTGGGAATCGCCCAGGGCTCGCACCAGCGCTGCGGCGGCTCGCGAATCCTTAATCTCGCCCAGCGCGTAGGCCGCGTAGAAGCGGACGTTCGGGTCTGCATCGGCCAACAACTCGCTCAGCCCGGCAACCGCTCGCTCGTCCTTCAGGTTGGCCAGCGAATTGGCGGCTGTGCGGCGCACCGACGCGTCGGAGTCCTTCAAAGCGGCAACGAGCGCCGGCACGGCGGCTCGATCCGCCAGCCGCCCCAACGCGGCGGCAGCCTGGCGACGGACGGCGGGAGCTTCCGCCTGCAGGTCGCCCAGCAACAGCTCGGCGGGCGACTGGGGCAGCCCGTCGGTGGCGGCAACCAGCACCAGGACGGCGGCAACAAACCCTGCGCGCATCGGATCACCCTCGCGTCAGCCTTCGGCGTCCCCAAAGAATAAACTGTAATGCTTGATCCCCTGCCGCGGCTGGGCCATCGCGTGGGCGACGCCCTCTTTCCAGCGGAGATAATGAGCCGTCTGTTGATGCCTGGCGAAATCCTCCTTCGTGCGATACGCCTCGTACAGGAGGAATCGAGCCGGATCGTCCTCGGCCTGCAGCACGTCAAACCGGACATTGCCCGGCTCTTGGCGGGTATGCCGAGCGTTGTCCAAGGTCGCTTGGATAAAAAGGTCTGTTTCATCTGGCTTGACGTGAACCGTAACGCTAACGATGTACATGGGCGTTCTCCAAGGGGGTCGATACGGGGTTCGCGACGCGCCATTGTAGAATTCCCGTTCGCCGTCGCCTACCACCGCCCCAACGCACACGGCCCGTTGAATTTGGGTGTTTTTGTCAGTCTGTTGCTGCCACGGCACAAAAAGTCGAACGAAATCACGCCGAATACGTAGTTTTGGATATTCGTAAACTGGTAAGTTGCGGTTTTCCGCGTCGCCTTAACTTGAAGAGGTGCCCGGGTTGGCGTTAAACTCTCTGTTGGCTTAGACTAGCCATAGCAAACGCCTGGCGCACAGAAGAGGGGAAGTTCGTTATGCGGATCCTGGTCGGTTGGGACGACATTGCGGAAGCCGAATTGATCGATACGTTCCTGAACGTCGACGAGAACACCGCCTTGGTGCATACCGAAGCCGAGGGGTTCGTTCAGAGCGCGACGTCCGACGAATTCGATGCCGTGTTGATGGACTTGACGTTCCCTTCGGAGAACGTCGCCTTCGAGATGTTCGAGTCGATTCGCCGCCGGCTGCCCAATGCGCCGGTGGTGGGCGCGTGGCGGCCGGGGGAGATCAGCCAAGTCGCGAAATTCATCAAGAACGGCCTGCACTCGTTCATTTCCCGCGACGATAACGGCGATTTCGTGTTTCTGCTGACCTCGATCATGGAAGCCGCTTTCCTGACCGTCCAGGCCCAGCGGGCCCAAATCGTGGCGGAGAAACTGCGGGAAGAGGTCGAAGCCGTGCGGCAGTTGCAGGAAGCCGTGTTGCCGCGCGACTTGCCGATGCCAGCGGGTTACCGCATCGTCGCCCGGTACGAACCGTCGCAGATCCGCGTGTTCGGCGACCGGCCCGTCGTCATGGCGGGGGGCGACTATTACGACGTGTTCAACATGGAAGGCAACGAGGTGGTCATCGTGCTGGGCGATGCGGCCGGCCACGGCGTCAAAGCCTGCATGTCGATCATGACCATGCATACGCTGATCAGCATGATCCGCGACCGCCGGTTTGCCGACACGGCCGAATTCGTGACCGAAGTCAATCGCCGCTTGTGCAACAGCGACGTGATCAGCGCCGACCAGGGCGGGTTCATCACGCTGCTGTACTGTACGCTGGATGCCCACACGCACCGCTTCGAGTGGACTTCGGCCGGCCATCCCATGCCCCTGCTACAGGATCTGGCGACTGGTGAAGTCCGCAAGCTGGGCAGCAAGGACGAAGGCGGTCTGCCGCTGGTGATCGACGAGGACTGGGAATACGCCAAGTGCGAGATCGATGTCCCGCCCAACTGCCGGATCCTGCTGTACACGGACGGCTTGGATGAAGCATTCCCGGAAGACGGCAAGGAAGAGGACCAGTTCGGCGAGGAGGGGATTATCCAGACCCTAAAGGACTCCATCGACCTGCCGCTGGCCGACACCTTGGAACGGCTGTTCCAAGCCTCCCACGAAGCGACCCACGGCAGCGGCCGCCACGACGATACGTCGGTCGTGCTGCTGGAACGGCGCGACTGATCCGTCCGCCTATTCACACTCCCGCAGCAGATCCGCGAATTTCCCGCCCCACGGCGTGGTCTCCAGCGCCGGCGTGGTGGCCTGTAGATAGCGGATCCGGCTGGCGGCCTCCTGCGGTTGCCCGAGTTTCTTCAGGGCCAAGGCTCCGGCATACTTGGCCCGATACCAGAGTTCCGTCTGCGGACGCGCCCGGGCGGCGATGCGGCGCCAATGGTCCAAGGCCGCGGTCCAAGACTCGGCAGCCTCGTCGCCGAGCAGCAGGTCGGCGTAGGTTGCCTGCAACTGGGCGTCGTCGGGGGCCTGTTCCGCCAGGACGCGGTACGCCTGGATCGCATCCTGATGCCGCCCGGCCGCGGCCAGCGACTCCGCGTGCCAACGCTCCAGCCGGGCCTGCAGGGCGGCAGCCAGCTGTGACTTGCGGCCGCCGAGCACCTCGAGGGCGGCCAGCCGAAGCGTCGCGAGTTCCGGTCGCGCTGCGGGCGCGGCGGTATCAGCCAGCGCGGACAGGTCGGCGATGATCCGGGCGACGTCGTCGGGAGGCAGGCTGCCGAGTTGCCGCAGGACGCGCTCGGCGTCCGCCCGTTTGCCGTCCTGCGCGGCCAGGGCCAGCACCAGCAGCGACAGGGCGGTGGCTCGCCAGGCCGGCTCGGGTGGCGGTTGAGCATTCAGGGCCGCCTGCAAGAGGGTTTCCGCCCGTGGTCCGCCGTGCGGCGTGTACTGCAGCAGAAACCGCGCGGCCCACTCGGCACACAAGCGATCCTGGCTCGTCCAGGTCCGCGAGGCGTCCGCCACCAGGCCCTCGACGCGCTGGGCCAACTGGCCGGCCACCGCGTCCGCCGTCGGCGCGGTGTCTTGCCGGGCGGCACGCAGGCCGTTCAGTTGCTTTTCCCAGCAACGAACGGCGGCGGCCAGCGCTTCGCCTGCCTGCTCGGCGTCGGGGGCAATCCCCTGATAGGCCGCGGCGGCTTCTGCCCACTGTTGCTCCAACTCCCGGACTCGCCCCAGCCACAGGCGCGCTGTATTCGCGGTCTTGCCCTGGGGCCAGTAGGTCAGGTGTTCGGCCAGGATGTCGGCATAGGTGCGCAGGGCGGCCGAGTCCTGTCGCGCCTCTTGGGCGGCATTCCAAGCGGCCAGCAGATGCGCCTCGGCGGCCTGAGGCTCGCCGCGCATTCCACTGGCCAGGGCCCGCAGTTTCTCGCTGGCCGAGCCGTACCGTTGCCGATTCTGGTCCACCAGCGCCGCCTTGTACCGCAGCTGAAAGGCCTGGCCGGCCTGACCTGCGGCGGCCGCTGTCGCCGCCGCTTTTTCGTAGGTGGCGAGCGCCTCGTCCACCTGGCCCTTGCGATACAAGCTGTCCCCGGTGCGGACCAAGACCTCCAAGTCGGCCCCGCCGCGGACGCCGCCGATGGAATGGACCAGCAGCAGATCCGAGCGGCGTCCCCAGGCGGGCCCGTGGGTCTGCTCAATCAGCTTGACCATCGCCACCGCCTTGGCCTGCCAGTTCTGCGCCTGGCTCGAGTCGCTCTGCTCGTGGGCCGCACGCCACAATGCCAGATATGTCTCCAGGTGGGCGAAATCCAACTCCGGCGAGACGCGGCCGTCGCTTGCGCGGCCTTGCCCCAACAGGTCGAGCGCCTGCTGCGGCTGGCCCGCGGCCAGTTTCAAACGCACCGCCTCGGCCCGGGCCTCCAAGGCCGTCTCCGCCCGACCCGCTGCCGGCTGCACATCGCGCAATGCCTGGCCGGCCGCCGGAAAATTGCCCAGCAGCCGGTAGCAGCCGGCCAGCTGGATCCGCAGCCGGTCGGCCAGCGGATCGCCCGCCGCCAGCTGCGTCAACGGCTGCTGCAACGTGTCGGCCGCCTGCGTCAGCATGGCGATCCGATCGTCGCTGTCCGCCGGGTAACACAGCCCCAGCCCCAGTTGCACGCGGCTCTGCTGATAGCGCACCTGGTGCTGGAGGTTGGTCAATTCGTCCGCCGACAGCTCCTCATCGCTCGGCGTCTGCCGGTGGCGCAAGGGGATTTCGCGAGTCAGGTCCTCGTCCAGTTGTTCCAGCAGGCGGCCCGTTTCGCGAAACGCAGCTTTGGGTTCGTCCAGCGAGCGGCTGGAATCGGGCAGCAACTCGGCTTCCTGCCGCAATAACTCGCCGCGGGCCGCAACGGTCAGCGCGTCTTGGACGCGGACCAGCAGCCGCCGCGAACTGGCCGCCTGCTCGCGCTGGAAATCGGCCGCGGCCTGGCGGGCTGCCTGCCACAGCGGATCGCGGTCGGCTGGCGGGGATTGGGCTGCCCGGGCCGCGTAGCAGCGAATCAGCTGGATCACCAGGTCGGCTCGATCCGCGTCGGTCAGCCCGGTGTCGGCGAGACGCTGGCGGCAGAAGGTCTCGGCCAGCACGAACAGCCGCCGCTGCCGCAGGCCGTCAGCGAACCGCGCATCGTCGCTTTCCGCGAGCGCCGCCGGCCACGGCAGCAACGCCAGCACGGCCAGCCAGACACCACTCCAGCGGCGAGATTTCTTCCAGTTGTCCCCGCCCCCGCGCTCGTTCAACATCCGCCTCCGTCACCAGCCAAGACGACCGGAAAGAGATTGCTTACCCGCTTTTTGGAAAACGTGCCTCCGTCGGAGCTTTGCGTTCGCTCCCCATGATTCTACTTTGCCATTCCGGAGCAGATCGATGTGGGTAACCTGATTCCTGCCGGTCGCCCAGCCACACCTAACCGTGCACAATCTCCTGTGAAAACGGCCCCTGCGGAAACGGAACGGCAACCCAATTGCGGAGCCGTGAAACCGGCCACCCGGCCCCGTCCGGACTTGTCCGGCAGGCTGCCGTTCAATCGCCAAGTATACCGGTTCGTGCTGGCCGTTGTTGAAATAACTGCGGTATCGCCTGACGTTTCGCTCAACGGCATCCGAAAAACGCCGAAGCACTGCCGTGACGAAACAAATCGGCTCGACGCATGGCGGTGATGCCGCGTATAATGAACAATTGCTTGAACACATCGCTGACATCGAACCCCAAGAAACGCCCCATGACCGCGGCGATAATCAATCGTGGACGAGGACCGGAGATTGCGGGGACACGAATCACCGTCTTCGACATCTGGGACTACGCCAAGGAAGGCTGGCATCGCGACGCGATCGCAGCCACGCTACGGTTGTCATCAGCCCAGGTGTCCGTGGCCTTGGAGTACATCGAACAGTATCGAGAGGAAGTGCTAACGGAGTACGCGAAGATCCGGGACCGCGAGGCCCGTGGCAACCCGCCCGACCTGCAGGCCAAGCTCGACGCCACCCATGCCCGGTTTCAATCTCGACTGGCCGAACGCCGCAAGCACCGAAAGCTCCAGGTCCATGAAGGGAATCTTGGCGGACCATAATGTTCCCTGACCATTCCACGTCGGATCCCCACCCGCGGCAACAGACGTCTTGTCCGCCGCTGTCACGGCGTAGAGGTTCGCGCTGCGCAGGTAGACCCGCAGGCGGACGGTTTGGCCGGCGAGTTGGCTCGCGGACGCTTCGCCCCATTTCAGCGGGATGTCGCGGCGGTCTTCGTTGCGGATCACGCATTTCTCCGCCTCAAAGCCGGGGATGACGTTGCCCGCCTCGTCCAGTACGGCCACCATGACATACGCCTGGTCCTTGGCGAACAGGCGTTCGGGTGCCGGGACGGCGGCGTTCAGCAGCAGGTCGCCGGCCGGCATCGCAAACGGCCTGGTCGAGAACTCGCCGTTGGCCCGCGCGCTGAGATAGCTGATCCGATCCTCCGGCAGGCCCAGCAACAGTTGGCCGCGGAGGAACAGGATCGTGCCGTTAACGATCAGGGGATGCGTTTCGAGCCGGGGGATCTGCGGGAACACGTCCAACGCATTGACGCCGCGGGCCGGGCGTTCCCACCGCAAGCCGTCGCGACTGGTCCACCACTCGTTGTCCAATTGTGGCCCATGCTTGCGCAGCGCCAGCGGACTGGCAGCATAGTTCAAGACGGTCATGTAGGCCCGATCGTGATACCAGAAGCCGTTGCCGCTGTAGAACTCGAGGTCCGGCGGATCGTCGGCGTCCGGCTTGGTCAGCAATTCCGCCGGAATCGCGCCCTTGCGCTCGTGGCGGTTCCAGACATCGGATAACGAGACGGACGGGGCCCAGGTCCGGCCGTCGGGGCTGGAACGCATCATCAGCACCCGCCGGTCGCGGAGCGCGTCGTCGCCCAGCGCGGGCGTGGGGCCGCCGTGATCGAGAATCCGCTTGCGGTACGGCTGGAGACTCTTGCTGACGCACACGAACCGATGCCGGACCGGACTCCAGAACAGGCTCAGCGCATCGCCTTCGTAGAACAACGGGTTGGCCGCATGCGCTTGCCACTGTTTGCCGTCGGGGCTGAAGAAGGCGGTGTAGGCGAATCCCGCGCGGTCTACCTTGAGCTTCAACAGCAGGTACTCGTGGGCGTCCGGATTGAACGCGATTGCCGCGTGGTCCGTCCACGCCGCCGGTTCCGGCTCGAAGACGGTCTCCAATCCCTCGAACGTCACGCCGTCCCGTGTGGTGGCGCGGACCAGCTTCCAGGCGGTGACCCGTTCATACGGTTCGCTGCCCCGGCTGATCTCTGTCATCTGCTGGCCGAAGACCTGCCACGCGCCGTCCGCCAGAGGAAAGCCGCCGATCGCCGTGAATCCGGGCGGCTCGCACTCGCGGATCAGCTTGACCGGCGTCACGCCGAACTCCAGTTGGCCCCACGGATCCGCCAGGTCCTGCCGGCCCGAAAACAGCAGTTTCCACGGCGTGGCGGCCGGTTGCGCCGGCGGTGGTACGGACCCGACGGGGCCGCCGGCCTCCGGGGCGACCAACTCGATCGTGCCGACGCGATACCGCCGTTGTCCGTCGCCGTTGTCCAGCGGCAATTCGAACACGGGCGTCCCGTCGCGGCGGCCGACCGAGACGAAGACCTGGTAGCGGCCCGGCCGCGTGGCCGGCGCGATGCCGCCGGCGGTCAACTCGCAGCGGCGGGCGACCACAGGCGCCTGGTCCGGCGGTCCGGTCTCCAGGCTGCGGACGTCGAAGCCCTCGTCGACCAGCACAGCGGCGATACCGCCCTGATCGTCCTTGAGCGTCAGGCCGGCGAAGCCGCCGGGATAGCACGGAGCGACGCCCGCGTTCGCCCACGTCGCGTCGACGGCAAACGGCTTGCCGATCACCGCTTGCGCCGGCCAGGACAGCTCGCGCAGCTGCAGGCGGTAGCCCAGCCGGCGGTTGATCGCCGCGACCGTGGCCTGCGTTTCGCTAAGCATTTCGCGCGGCCACCAGTGGATGGTCAGGTAGCTGGCGTGGTATTCTTCCACCGCGCGGGTCAACAGCGAGCCGTCGCCCCAGGCCCCTCGAGCCTGGGACGGTCCGTAATGCTCGTGCTCGACGATCACGGGCACCTCGGGCCAGAACGGCTGCGCCATCTGGGCATGAAACCATGACCGCGGCGGCGGCTGGACGCAGATGCTGTCGTCGCGCAAGCTGATGCCTTTGACGCGGGCATAGTCGATCAGCGGCTGCGGGCCGTCGGCACAATCAGGACCGGCAACGTCGTCCAGGATCGCCAGGCGGGTTCGCGGAAAGCACCGCAAGTACAAGTCGATGTGCGTCCGCACGATCTCGTTGGCTTTCTCTTGCGGCACGCGACTGCTGCCGCCCGTGTGGCCTTCGCCCCACATGCCATAGCTGCCGATGTCCAGGAAAGCGACGTCCGGGTTACCGTCGTAGCGTGCGGCCAGCGCTTGCAGGAACGCCTCCAGCTTGGCGAGGAAGATCGGGTCGTCGAAGACCGGGTCCCACAGTTTGCCTTGCGGGTCCGGCCCCTTGCCCCAGGTATAGAACACGCCCTGGGCGCCAGCGTTCTTGACCCACTCGGGCGTCGCGAAAGGCAGCCAGTTCTC
>CAIYOB010001273.1 GCA_903927685.1 uncultured Planctomycetaceae bacterium | reverse complement strand
GGGGCTCCTGATACTTGCGGATTACGGTCGTTCGATTTCGATCGGGGCCACGTCGATCAGCGCGCTGTCCATGACGTAGCCCACGTGGGTGATGGCGGTCAGCGGCGATTTCAAGGGCGTTTCGAGCGTCACGCCGTTGGCGACGTAGGTGACCTTCTGGGCATCCAGGTCGACCGTCACGACCACCTCCAGTCCCCGGCTGTCCGCCGCCTCGACCTTGGCCGTCTTCGTGGCCGCCTTCTCGCCCGCCAGCGGCCCCTGGAGGATCGCAGCCGTCTGCGGCAGCAGCCGCACACCGCACTTGACCAACGCCGCTTCCTGAGCACTGCCGCCAAAGACCAGGTAGCCGTTCTTGAGCAGACCGTCGGCATCTGGCACGGCGCGGATCCGTGTGCGGAGTGTGACTTTGCCGGCCAGCGGCTGATCGAGCCGCTTCAGGACCAGCCCGACGGTGTCCTTGGCGTTGGCCCGCAGACGATAGCCCAGTTCCGAGGCGAACACCTTGCAGCCGGTGACCTCGGTGAAGTCGGCGTCCTTGGGCTCGGGCGTCGGCAACAGGTAGCCCGCATCCTCGGGCCCGTCCCACAGCGTCTGCCAAGGTTGGCCGCTTGCTCCGTCGCCGGAATCCGGTTCCGGGAACGAGCGGCGGACGAAGGACAGCAACCGCCCGTCGATCGTGCTCATGTACAGACGCCCCCCGGCCGTCGACAGTCCGTCGAAGACGGGGATCGTGTCCAGTTCATGCCGACCGATCGGGCGACCGTCGGCCTTGTTCACCACCCACAATTGACCGCCGTGTTTGCCGGCGTAAGCCTCGGCCTGCCGCTGCAGCAGGGCCTGGATCTCCGGATCGTCCGGGTTGCGGTAGGCAAACCGCTCGTCCACCACGTCGGGCGGGCCGGCCAAGACCAGTTGCTCGCCCGCGACGCACATCGCCCGGGCCATGATTGACGGCTGGTCCAGCAGCCACTGGAAACGGGTCGCCGTCAATTCTTCCCGCGGGTAGAACCACCGCAAACGCCAATCCGAGGATGATGCATTCTTCTCCGGCCGACGCTCGTTCATCGCCCGGTCCGCGCGATTGACGCGCGCAATATCGTCGGCGCTGACTGTCTTGTTCGTGGCGAACAGCAGGTACTCGACCACCGATGCGTTGGTCATGTATTCGGGTTTGCGACCGTACCCGTAAACCGCCTGGTCGTCAAAGCACAGGATGCGTCCCGACGGCACGTATCGCCCGGCTTGGAACCAACCGCCGTAACCGCCCGTCATCCGCCGCCCGTAGGTCCAGTACGAGCGGAAGAAATACGAGTCGTCGACAAAGCCGACCTGGCAGAACAGATGGGCATCCTCCGGCGGTTGGTCCGTCGCGGGCAGGACGGTCAACTCCGCTCGCCGGCCCTCAAAGTCGATTTTCTGCGAACGCATCCAGAGGTTCCGACCGTCGCACGACAGGACGTCGGACAGGCCCACCGGCATCGTATTGCCCGCGGTCTTTCGCAGGTAGGCATCGTGCATGCTCTGCTCGCTGTCCGGGTCCTTGTCGTCCCAGGCGGCTTCCCCCAGCAGTTTCCCCGTGGCGGCGTCCAGACGCAGAAAGCGAATGCCGCCGTCCAGAAAGATGCTGCGGCCGGCGGTGCAGTACACGATCGCCTGGCCGTCCGCGTTCTCGCGCACCAGTACAGCGCCGTGCACGGGCCAGGCGGATTCAAGTCGCTCCCAAGCCATCAAGCGTTGATCCAGCGGGGCCGCGCGGAACCGCCATGCCAACACGCCGTCCCGGGCTCGCAGCGCGTACACGTAACCGTCTGCCGACCCGAACACCAGCAACCCGTTCCAGTACGTCGGCGGCGTGTCCGTCTGGCCGCCGGTCGTGTAGGTCCAGCGCGGCTGGCCGGTGCCTGCGTCCAGGGCGTGGACGGTGTGCGTCTCGCGACAAGCGACAAACAG
>CAIYOB010001272.1 GCA_903927685.1 uncultured Planctomycetaceae bacterium | reverse complement strand
GGCGGCTCCGCCGCCGCTGGGGAACGGGGTGGTGGGGGTGTAAAGCGTTCGTGTTGTAGCACCGAACGTAAGTATCCCACGGGCAAGCCGTGGGCATTTAGCAGCCGGCAGGCTCGGCGGGGGCGAAGCCCGACGAAATGCACAACTTCGATTGACACACAACTTCGCAGCCACCGGTTTCATCCCGCTGCCCGGGCTGCTATTCTGAACGCTCGGCGGAGTCGGTTTCGCCGGACGGCGGCCCTGGGGCGAACGGCCGCGTCACGCGAATTGGACGTGTTCAGCCCGTTTTGTTTTTCCAACGCGGAGGTATTCAGCAATGTTGCGCAGACGTGGATTAGCGGCACTGGGGGTGTGGGCTCTGTTGGCGGCGTGCGCGGTGGCCGCGCCTCCGTACAAGGCGTTGATCGTCGACGGCCAGAACGGGCACGACTGGAAGAGCACGACACCGGTGCTGAAGCGGTTGCTCGAGGAAACGAAGCTGTTCACCGTCGACGTCGCGACGTCCCCGGCCAAGGGGCAGGACATGAGCGGCTTCAAGCCCGACTTTGCGGCGTACCAGCTGGTGGTCAGCAACTACCAGGGCGACTCGTGGTCGGAGTCGACCCAGCAGGCGTTTGTCGAGTATGTCAAGAACGGCGGCGGACTGCTGGTCTTCCATTTCGCCTGCGCCGCGTTCCCCCAGTGGAAAGAGTACAATGAGATCATCGGCATCGGCGGCTGGGGCGGACGCACCAAGGAAGCCGGCCCGCTGGTGCGTTGGCGGGACGGTCGCGTCGTGCTAGACCAGGACGGTAAGGGCCCGCCCACCTACGCTCCAGCGCCGAAGGACACGCCCGTGTCCGAGAAGAAGATCACCGGTTACAGCGACCGCGCCGGCAGCCACGGTCCGATGCAGCCGTTCCAAGTGGTCATCCGGGACGCCAGTCATCCGATCACGGCCGGACTGCCGGAAGTCATGATGCACGTGGATGACGAGTTGTACGGCTGGCTGCGCGGGCCGGCCCGGAATCTGACCGTCCTGGCCACGGCCTTTGCCCCGGAGAAACTGGGCGGGTCGGACGAACACGAGCCCGTGCTGTTCACGGTCGGCTACGGCCAGGGACGCGTGGTCCAAGTGGCGCTGGGGCACACGCCCAAGGAACTGCAGAGCGTCGCGTTCATCGCGCTGTTCCAGCGGGCCGCCGAGTGGGCCGCGACGGGCAAGGTGACCCAGGCGGTACCGGCCGATGTTCCGGCAGCGGACAAGGCCAGTGTGCGGCCGTAGGAACAGCAATCCCTGACCCACCGGTGCCTGTCCCCCAAGTTTGCTGCGGAGGAGTGCCAGCCATGAAGCGTTTCTGTTGGGGCCTGCTGTTTCTCGGCTTCATTTTGGCGTTGAGCGGCTGCTGAGGCCGCCGGCAAGGGGCCGTGTCGGCTCCGAGGACGGTTGGCAGCGAAGCTGCGAGTGAGACGCTGGTGCTTCGTCAAGGCTAAGCACCGTTCGAGAAATGGCTGTCGAAAGTCAGGTGCGGCCGGGGAATGGGATCCCACGGACAAGCCGTGGGCATTGACCAGCCCGAACGCTACCCGGACTGGGCGGGGGCGTGCTCAGGGCGGCCTCCCGTGCAAGTCGGACACTTATTTCTCGAACGATGCTAACCGGCAGTGGGGCGGCAGCCTCCAGCGCGACGCTGGCCGGAGGGTCCGATGAATTCCGAGCCCGTTGTCGACAGCGTGCGGCGATCAATCGGCCGCGATGTGTCCCGCTTCGATGAGTTGTTCCTGGCGCGAACGGTTGCCAGGCGACTGGCGGTCGTCGGAGCCGCGGATGCCGAGGCCTACCAGCGGCGGTTGGACACGGATCAGCGCGAGGCGGAGTCGCTCTGGGATAGCCTGCTGGTTTCCCATTCCGAGTTCTTTCGTGAGCCGCTGGAGTTTGCCCTGTTGGAAGAGGTCGTGCTGCCGGAACTGATTCGCCACACGAAGCGGGCCGGGCAGCGCGAACTCCGCGTCTGGTCGGCAGGTTGTGCGGCCGGGCAGGAGCCGTATTCCCTCGCCATCCTGTTGGACGCCCTGACGGCCAGAAGTGAAACGGATATCGGGTTCAGAATTTTCGCCACGGATGTTTCGGAGGCGAATCTGGCGGCCGCGCGGAGCGGCGTCTATCACGAAGCCGCGGTGCAGAACGTCCGGCTGCGGCACCTGCACAGCTGGTTCTCCCGCCAGGGCAATAGCTATGCCCTGGCATCCCGGCTCCGCGAGCGGGTGAGCTTCTCGGCCTATGACCTGCTGGACGAGCGGACGGCGAGCCCCCCCGCGTGCATCTTCGGGGACTTCGACCTGATTGTGTGCGGCAACGTCATGTTCTATTATCGGGAACAGTGGCGGCAGACGATCCTCGGCAAAATCCTCCGCAACCTCCGGCCCGGCGGGTACTTCGCGACGAGCGGCACCGAGCGCGAAATGGTGCAGAGCACTGGCTGGTTTCGACTGGTCGCGCCCCCTGCGGCCGTCTTTGAAAGGCCTGGACGGTGACCTATGAATTTGCGGGATATCACGCTTCGTACTCGTCTGATTGCCGGCTTGGCGGCGATCGTGGGGCTCGTTGCGTTTGGAGGCTGGAGCGCCCTGAGGCAAGTCGACGCGCTGTGGGGCGAGATGCAGGGCCTGTACGAGCACCCGCTGGCAGTCCGCCGGGCGCTGGGCGCGCTGAGCGCGGACGTCCTGACAATCTCACGGCATCTGCGGGGACTGTGCCTGACGGACGACCCCGACGAGCGGACGGCCTTCTGGCAGGAGGTCGAGGTCCGCGAGGCCGATGCGCACCGGCAGTTTGACCTGCTGCGGGAGCGGTATCTCGGGCCGCCGGCGGATGTCGACGAGGCGTTCCAGGCGTTCGTCCAATGGGCTCCCCTCCGGGACGATCTCCGGCGGTTGCTGGACGCTGGCCAGTCCGCCGAGGCAGCCAAGCTGACGCTGCCCGGGGGCCGCGACGGCCGCGTACTGGAGAAACTGCTGGCGGAGATCGAGGATATCAGCCGGTTTGCGATCGGCCGCGGCGACGAGTTCTATCAGACCGCGATGCAGCACCGGGACGGCACGCGCGTGCAGCTCCAACTGCAAGTCGGCTTGGCGGTGCTGCTGTCGCTGGCGGTCAGTCTATTCCTGTCCCGCAGCATCCGTCTGCCGCTGCAGTCTTTGGCGGTCGCCGCCGACGAATTTCGGCAAGGCAAACTGAAGTCCCGTTGCGGCTACGTCTCGGCCAATGAGGTCGGCTCGCTGGCGCAGACGTTCAACCTTTTGGCCGAGACGCTGGAAGCGGAATTGCGGATCAACGAGCAGGCGGCCCATGTGACCGACGTGATGCTGCGCGAGTCCGAAACTCGAGCGTTCTGCCGGCAGGTTCTGACGACGCTCGTCGAGCAGACGGGGTCGCAAATTGCCGCGATCTATCTGTTGAACGAGGCCCGGACCGAGTTTGGCCACTACGAGTCCATCGGCTTGGACGCGCGGGCGCGAGCTGCCTTCTCGGCCACCGACTGTGAGGGCGAGTTTGGCGTGGCGCTGGCGACCGGCCGGCTGCAGCGGATCTCCGCGATCCCTGCCGACACACCGTTCACCTTCCCCACCGTGGCCGGCGAGTTCCGGCCGCGGGAAATCCTGGTCTTGCCGCTGCGGGAGGGCGAAAGTGCCGTGGCCGTCCTGTCGCTGGCGAGCGTCCATGCGTACGACCCCCGCGCCGTCCGTCTCCTGGAGACCGTGCAGGGCTCGCTGACCGCGCGTTTGAACGGCGTCTTGGCGTTCCGGAAGACCGAGGAATTCGCCACCCGGCTCGAGGATCAATACCGCGAACTCGAGGTTCAACAGCAGGAATTGTCCGCCCAGGCGGCAGAGCTGACCGAGATGAATGCCGAGTTGGAGTTGCAGGCCACGCAGCTGAGCGAAGCGAGTCGACTGAAGAGCGTCTTTCTGTCCAAGATGAGTCACGAACTGCGCACTCCGCTGAACTCGGTGATCGCCCTCTCGGGAGTCCTGGAGCGGCG
>CAIYOB010001271.1 GCA_903927685.1 uncultured Planctomycetaceae bacterium | reverse complement strand
GAACCGGGAACGGCCGGCCGGCGCGTACCCGGCCAGCTGGCCCGCGTGGCTGGTTCAGGGCCAGCCGCGTCCCAGCGGCCGGATTGCGTTTTGCACCCGCAAAGATGTCTACGGCCAAGACGATCCGCTGCTGCCCTCCGGGCTGATCGGTCCGGTCCGGCTGGTCACCGTGGGCGAAGTGATTATTCCGTCGCTGATGCGAGATTGACGAATCGCCGCGCGGAATTCAGTGTGGCGTACCGAAGGAGGAGACGTGTTCGCGCTGTACCTGGCCGACCTGCCTGCCGGCGCACCCGCCGAGGCCGCCGATGCCACTCGTCTCCCGAGCATCCACCAAAACCGTCCCCAACCCAAAACTCCCCCGCTCGCAACCAAACCGGACACAGAAACAGCCAGACGAAACCACGAATGACACGGATTGCACGAATCTGAACATCCCATTCGTGTCACGCATGTGAGCCACCATGCCTCACGTTGAGGCGTGCATGGCGTATGGGGTTCTCCCTCTCCACGATGGAGCGGATCCGGGACGCACGCCGGACTGGGCGTGGCGTGTTGTACCAGGTGCCCAGGCGGGTGGAGAGCAAGCGGGGGGGCAAGAGTCGCGATTCGAGCGTGCTGCGGTTGCCGGTTGGCTGTGGCTCCGCCATAATATACGCATCAGGCCGTGCAGCGACGAACCGCCCGCTCCCGAACGGCAGAACCACCTGGGGTGGCCCCAACGCGAATGACATGAAAACCAGCGATCCGTACTACGAATGGCTCGGGATTCCTCCCAAGGACCAGCCGCCGAACCACTACCGGCTGCTCGGCCTGGAGTTGTTCGAGGAGAACCGGAACGTCATCGACGCGGCGGCCAACCGGCAGATGAGCTTCATCAAGGAGTATCAGGCCGGGCCGGATTCGGAACTGAGCCAGAAGTTGTTGAACGAGCTTTCCGCGGCCAGGCTTTGCCTGCTCTCGCCCCCGGCCAAGGCGGCCTACGACCAACAACTGCGTACCCGACTCAAGGCTCAGGCGGCTCCGGCACCAGCGCTGCCGATCCCGCCTGCCCTCCGCTGGCGAAACGAGCCCGCCCCCCCCCCCCACACACACACACTCGCCCCTCGATGGAAGTATTTCGCCAGGTCCGTTGGCGAACGCAATCCCGCACCCCGTAGTCACACCGCCTGACGCTCGTCCTGCGCCGGCCAGTTCCAATCCGGTGCCAGCCGTCAGGGAAAGACGGTCAGGCGTTCTCCCCCGATCCAAGGCAGGGCTTGGTGCGCTGGCCGTCGCGGCGGGGTTGTTGGTCGCCGGACTGGCCATCGTGTTGGCGCTCGTCCTGGCTTCGCCGCACAGGTCGGAGCCAACGTCGTCCGTTGACGCCGTAACGCACGGCTCGCCGGTCCTGCCCGCGAACAAAGAGTTGTCTCGCGCAGAGCCCCGCGTCGCCGAGCCCGTGATGGCAGCCCAGCCGCTCGCCTTCTCGCCGCCTTCCGAGCCGAGTCCGGCGCCGGCGCGTACGGCCGAACGCGACCATGCGCAACT
>CAIYOB010001270.1 GCA_903927685.1 uncultured Planctomycetaceae bacterium | reverse complement strand
TACAGCTTGCCGTCCGCCAGCAGCGGGCCGCCCCAGGTTTCCGCCTTGGTCTCGTATACCCACTGGCACTGGCCGGACTCGGCGTCCAGGCAGTGCAGTCGGCCGGCGATATCGACCAGGTACACCAGGCCGTCGGCGACGGCAGCGGTGGCCATCGTACGGTCCAGCCCGTCGTAACTCCACAGCTTGCCGCTGGCCGTGATGTCTCCCGTCTGGGTCGCATCGATGCAGTGCAGCATGCCTTTGCCGCGGCCGTGAGCCGGGTCCTGGCCCAGCGCGATGTACACGCGGCCCGCGTGGCAGACCGGCGTCCCGATCAACTGGCTGGGCCCGATGTACGTGCCGTCGTTCTTGTTGGGGCTGTCCTTCTTCCGCTTGTCGCCGGCGTAGTACGGAATCAGCTTGCCGTCCCGGTATTTGTACTCGGGCGGATTGCAGTCGTACGACCAGATCTTCGTCAGCGGGACCGGCTGGTCGGAGACACGGTCCAGGGCCTCGAAAGCGTAGCACACGCCGTCCCCGCCGCCGACGATGACCTGGACCGAGTCGCCGACGCGGCCCAGTGTCGGCGAGCACCAGGCGGCGTGATACAACCGCGAGCTGAGCCCCACGTCTTCGTAAGCCGCCAGGCGGCCGGTCATCTTGTCCAGCGCGATGAAGGCCGGCGTCTGCGGCGCGAGCACTTTCTCGTGCGCCGGATCGACGCCGTTGGAGGTCGACAGGTACGCCAGATCGCCGTGAATCAGGACGGAACAACTGGTCGTATCGTGCGGCCTGACCCCCAGATCGTCGATCAAGTCGCAGCGCCAGACGATGTCGGCGTCGTCGGCCGCCAGCTTAACCGCCGGCGCGTCCGTGCCTGCGAAATACTGGCCCTCGTCGGCAAACGGCCCGTCATTCCCGTCCACCAAGCCGTCGGCGTCCAGGCACAGGACCTCGGCCGCGCACGTCACGACGTACACCCGGTCGCCGTCGACGGCTGGCGACGAACAGACGCCCAGGTGCTGGTGGCTGTACAGCAGGCCGGGCGGAATCTTGGTCCGTTGCGGCACGACCAGCCGCCAGAGCAGCTTGCCGGTGGCTTCGTCAAAGCACTGCACCAGTCCGCCGCGCGTCCGCTTCAGCCGCTCGTCGCCGCTCAGGCTCATATCGTCCGTACCCACGTACACCCGGCCGTTGGCGACCGTGGGATTGCCGTACGTAGCCGAACCCAGCTTGACGACCCATTTGACGTTCTGCGCCGACTCGGGATCGATCCCGCCTTCGCGCTCCCGCACGCCGCGGGAGAACGTCGCCGGCAACCCCGTCTCGTCGGAAACCATATTCCGCTGGTCGCGTCCTCCCCACTGGGGCCAATCGGCAGCCAAGCTGGCGGCCGGCGCCAGGAGCAGCGCCAGCAGCAGGGGAGGACGCAACGAAATCAGGACGGGGCGAACAAGGCAGGACGCCATGGCAGGTACTCTCTCTACGATTTTCCGGCGTGAGTCGATGGTGGCCAGCAGCGCTGGTGGCAAACCGCCACTCTACCGCCAGTCCAGTGCTTCCGGCAAGCGGTTGAGGTTCACGCAGCCGTCGCGCGTCACGACGACCATGTCCTCGAACCGCACGCCGCCGATGGCTTTACAGTACAGGCCGGGTTCGATGGTGACCGCGTCACCGACGACCAGTTCCGGTCCGCCTTTGTCCAGCAGCGGCGGCTCGTGCACGTCCAAGCCGATGCCGTGGCCGGTGCCGTGCGTGAGGGCGCAATAGGTGTCGGGCGCGTCCTCGGCCGGCAAACCGACGGCAAACCCCTGGGCCATGATGGCGGCCTTGGTCGCCTCGTGGACCGTTTCGCCCGTCACGCCCGCGCGGCAGGCTGCGGTCGCGGCCGCCTTGGCCGCCACCACGGCCCGCTGCATCCGCTGCAGTTCGTCGCTGATCGAGCCGTGCACTACCGTCCGCGTACAGTCGCCGTAGTACAGCGTCCGGCGGTTCCGCGGAAAGATGTCGATGATGACCGGCTGTTCGGTCTTCAGTTCTCCGGAGCCCAACTCGTGGCAGTCTCCGCCTTGCGGCCCGCCGGCGATGATCGAAGTCGGATTCGCATAGCCGCGTTCGAGCAGGAACACGTCGATTGCCGCCCGCACCCGCTCGGACGTCAGCGGCTGGCCGTCCACCAGCAGCACGCCGTCGCCGCGAGCCCGGGCTCGAGCGACCATTTGGCAGGCCATCTGCATGGCGGCTTCCGTGGCCTGCTGTGATTCCTGCAGCCACTGGATCTCCTGCTCGTCCTTGCAGCGCCGCTGGAGCACGCCCCACTGGGTGTCGCATTCGACGGCGATCCCCGCTTGTTGGATCTCGTGAGCGAAGATCAGCGGCAGCGTGCGATCGGCGACGGCCCGCCGGATACCATCGCGCCGCAGGCACTCGGCCACCGCTTGGGCCGTGGCCGTTTCGCGGTCGCCCGACAGTCCTCCCTCCGGCGCGAAATCCGCCGGGCAAGCGACCTGATCGGCGCGGGCGTGGGCTCGCGCCCGCTCCATTTCGAT